>JAIOTG010000011.1 GCA_021106995.1 bacterium | reverse complement strand
TCCTCAACAATTATTGGAAATAAAGGAGGCTAAAAAAGAATTTGCTCAGCAAAATGGCCTAGAAGATGAAGCATTAGAAAAACCTAGCGATTTAGAAGAGATGAATATATAACATAATTTATAATTTTAATAATCATATGGCTAAAAATCAAGATGAAAATTATCAAAAGAAAGAAAAGCAAAAAAGTTTAATTCTTTTTATTTTAATGTTTTTATTATTTCTTTTAATTTTAGTAGTGGGCTATTTTTTGTTTATATATGATTTTTCTCATACCAAGACGGGCGGTGACAATAAAGTAAATCAACAGGATGAGCTTCCTGATAGTTTTAATAATAGCAATAATGATAATAACACTAATAACAATCTCAATAGCAATACAATAGAAATAGTAGCAAATAATGATTCGGGAAGTTTATATGGAGAAGAGGATTTAACTGAGGTGGATTTGAAAAAATTAGCGTCTTCTTTTGCTGAAAGATTTGGTAGTTACTCTAATCAATCTAGGTATGATAACCTCAGAGATCTTAAGCTTTTTATGAGTGATGGTATGAAAAGTTGGACTGATGGATTTATAGAAGAGCAATTAAGTAAAGAATATTCAGGTGAATATTATGGAATTTCTACTAAGTCGGTGGTTGCGACTGTGGATAACTTTAACCCTTCAAGCGGTGTAGCTAGCGCTACTGTTCAAACTCAGAGGATAGAGCAGGAAGAAGGAAAGGAAGACAATGTTTTTTATCAGGATTTAAAGATAGATTTTGTGAAAAATAATAAAAATTGGGTGGTAGATGAAGCTAATTGGCAATAAAATGAAATTTTTTAATAAAAAGAGAAATTTTTCAACTAGAATATTTGTAACAGTTTCTTTGCTGGGTACGTTTTTTTTGTTTGCTATTTTGTTTATTTTATCTTCTTATTTTTATTATTCATCAACAAGTAGCGAAGCTGAGGATAATTATTCCCATAATTATTATGACTACCATGACCCAACCGACCCTTTTATAACTAAGAATCTTAACCTTAGGGAGAAAATAACAAAGCCTATAATTTCAGAAAAAGATCCTATTTTAGGGGAGAGCGATGCTTCTATTACTATAGTTCAATTTTCGGATTTTGAATGTAAGGTGTGTTCAGGGGAGGAAAAGAAAATAAGAGATTTATTAAATGATGAGAAATATGGAAGCAAAATTAGATTAGTTTGGAAAGATTTTCCCATGACTGATACGGGATCGGTTTCTTGGAAAGCTTCTTTGGCGGCTCGTTGTGCTCAGGAACAGAATAGATTTTGGGATTATCATGACTTGCTTTACGGTGATAATGGAGAACTAGATAGAGGATTATATATAGATTTAGCTAGAGAACTTAGTTTAGATTTAGATGATTTTTTAAGTTGTTATGATAATGAAGTGCCTGAAGAATTGTTTAAAAATAATATAATAGAAGCAACAGATTTAGGGCTTCCTGGAATACCTTATTTTTATATAAATGATCAAGAATTTTTAGGAGAAATTAAGGAGGAAAATTTAAAAAAATTAATTGATACGGAAAAAGATTATTAGCATGGGAAATAAAATAGATAAAATTTATGTTTGTTCTAACTGCGACGCCCAGTTCCCTAAATGGAATGGGCGTTGTTTGGAATGCGGGGCCTGGGGTTCTTTGGATTTAAAAATTAAAGATAACTCACTTAATTCAAAGGAGAAAATAAAAGCTCAGCCAGCAGATGTTATAGATTTAAGAGATATAAAAAAAGAAGAAATAAAAAGATTAACTTCCGGTATCGGGGAAATTGATAGAGTTTTCGGTGGGGGGATAATTCCTGGATCATTAACCTTGCTTGGCGGAGAGCCAGGTATAGGGAAGTCTACTTTAGTTGCTCAAATAGCTGATAAAATTAGCGTTTCTGGTGGAATTATTGTTTATGTAAGCGGGGAAGAGTCTGCTTATCAGGTTAAATCAAGGCTGGAAAGGCTTAATTGCGGAATAAATAACATAAAATTTATAAGCGAGACAGATGTTGATAGAGTTATAGCTGTTTTAAAGGAAATTAAGCCCTGTTTAGTGATTATAGACTCAATACAGACTGTTTATTCTAGGGAGTCAGACTCAGAAACCGGAGGAGTAGCACAAATAAGAATGAGTGCCGGTAAATTCTTGGAATGGGCGAAAAAAAGTAACAACTCCGTTATTCTAATAGGACATGTTACGAAGGATGGGCAAGTAGCCGGACCTAAGACGCTGGAGCATATTGTTGACACAGTAATTTATTTAGAAAGAGAGTTAAACAACAATTATTCTATTTTAAGAGCAGTCAAGAATCGTTTTGGATCAATTAATGAAATTGGCGTGTTAGAGATGACGGGCAAAGGATTTGTTGAGGTTGTAAATCCCTCTTCTGTTTTTCTTGAAAATAAAGATAATAAAATACCAGGTTCAGTAATTAGCTGTATAATAGAAGGAAGTAGACCCTTTTTGGTTAATATTCAGTCTTTGGCAAGTAAAACTTTATTTGGTTATCCCCAAAGAAAAGCATCCGGGTTTGATATTAACCGTTTGCAAATTTTAAGTTCGGTTATATCTAAGCGAACAAAAATAGATTTAGTTAATCAGGATTTAGTTTTAAATATAGTCGGAGGTTTAAGAGTTAACGATCCAGCTTTAGATTTGGCGGTTTGTATGGCTATTTCTTCTTCTTTTTTAAATAGTGCTGTGGAAAGTGATACTATAGTATTGGGAGAAGTTGGTCTTGGAGGTGAAATTAGAAATGTTGTTAATCTAGAGGCAAGATTAAAGGAAGCAGAAAAACTTGGCTTTAAAAGGGCTATTATTGGAAATAATAAAATTAAAAACAGTAAATTGTCCATAGAAAGAGTTTCTAATATAGGAGATTTAATTACTTTGTTTAGTTTATAGGAATTATTCTCCATGAACTTCTTCTTCCCATAATTTAATCCTTTTTTCTAAAAGGGGATATTTATTTAGTTCGCCTTTATTTATTAATTCTATAGCTTTGTTCTGAGCTAGCCTTATTAATTTGTAGTCAAATAATGAGGCTATTTTTAATTGTGAAAAACCTTTTTGGGCCGTTCCATAAAGATCACCCGAGCCTCTGAGTTTTAAATCCATTCTGGCTAATTCAAAACCGTTGTTATGTTTTTCCATTATTTTTAGTCTTTTTTTAGTTCGCTCGTTTTCACTGTCAGTAAAAAGAAAACAATATGACTGATATTCTCCTCTCCCCACTCGACCTCTAAATTGATGTAGTTGTGAGAGGCCAAATCTGTCTGCTCCCTCTATTATCATAATACTAGCATTGGGTATATCTACTCCCACCTCTATAATTGATGTTGAAACTAATATCTCAAATTTTTTATTAAGAAAATCATTCATTATTTTTTCCTTCGCTTTTGGTTTTAATTTTCCATGAATACTTTCTATCCTTTTGTTTTTAAATATTTCATTTTTTAATTTCTCATATTCCTCTTTTACAGAACGAACTCCAAGTTTATCAGAGGGGTCAATTAAGGGGCAAACTACGAAGGCTTGCCTGCCTTTATCAATTTCTTTCTCTATAAAGCTGTAGGCTTGAATTCTTTTTACTTCATCTATGATGTGGGTTTTTATTGGTTTTCTGTTTTTTGGGAGTTCATCTATGATTGATATATTAAGATCGCTAAAAAGACTTAAAGCTAGACTTCTCGGGATCGGAGTGGCTGTCATTGATAACAAATGAGGAGCTGTTTTTTTATTTCCAGATTTATTTACTAGGCTTCTTCTTTGCTTAACTCCGAAGCGATGTTGTTCGTCTATTATGGCTAGAGATAAATTTTTAAAATTAATACTTTCTTGAATAAGAGAGTGAGTACCTACTATTATGTGACAGTTTTGACTTATTGTTTCTTCTTTTTTCTTCTTAGTTTTTTTCTCCCAATTTTGTTCTTCGTAGTTTATTTTTTTATTATCTTTTGTAATTAAGCCTATTTTTATAAAACTTTCTTTTTCTAATAATTTTGTTATTGATTTGAAGTGTTGGAGTGCTAAGATTTCGGTTGGGACCATTAAAATTGATTGTTTAAAATCATTGGAATAATAAACGTTAAGCATGGCTATTACAGCTACTAAAGTCTTTCCACTACCAACATCACCTTCCAGAAGTCTGGTCATGGGTTTTTTCTTTTCTAGATCTTGAATAATTTCCCAGGCTGATTTCTTTTGCGCATTTGTTAATTTAAAGGGGAGTTTGTTAATAAATTCTTTAGTTTTTTCTAAGTTAAATTTTATTTCTTCGCCTTTTTGATTTTTAAACCTTGCTTTTATTAATTGAGATTTTAATTGAATTAAGAAAAGCTCATTAAATGACAATCTTTTTTTAGCTAATTCTAGTATTTTTTTACTTTCAGGGAAGTGTATTTCTTTTATTGCTTTGTCTAAATTGATAAGATTTAAGTCTTTTTTTATTACCTCAGGCATCCAATCTTTTATCTCTCCTGCTAGTTTTAAAGTAGATTTTATAACAAACCTTATTTGTTTTTGGCTTAGTTTCTCAGTTGAATGATAATAAGGAATTAGGCCTTGAGTATGGGTTGCTTTTTCTTCGGAATTTAATTTTTCATAAATAGGGGACATTAAAACTAATTCCCCTAAGTTTTTTTTAATTTTTCCAGCTAAAGAAATTTGATCTCCATTTTTAAGATTTTGAGTAATAAATTTCTGATTAAACCAAATTACCTTTATTTCTCCAGTTTCATCACTTATCAAAGCTTCTGTTATATTCATTTTTCGATTTTTGCTTCGTCTATTTTGAATTAATTCTATCTGCCCTTTTATGTTTATTTCGTCCTCATCTTCAATTTCATTAATTTTTTTAGGTTTAGTGAAGTCTTTGTAGCGAAAAGGAAAATAAAACAAGAGATCCTCTATTTTATTTATATCAATTTTTTTAAATCGGCCAGCAGTGGTTTTGCCTACTCGATTTATTTCTTTTATTTCGCTTTTCAAATTCATGTTGAGATTTTAAAAAATGTGCTCTCAAGAGGACTCGAACCTCTGATCTTCGGCTCCGCAAGCCGACGTTCTATCCAACTGAACTATGAGAGCTAAAATATGTGACGGGTTTGTTGTTAAAAATTTCTTCTTGTAGAAAATTTTAGACTTTAACGATAGGTCCACAATTAATCAAAACAAAAAACTTGACTCCAGTCAAGTTTTTTTATGCATTTCTTATAATTTAAATAAGTCAGCTAATTTCTCAGATAGGGGAGGGTCTTTTCTGTCTGTGTCTTCTTTTAAGATGGGGGATAGTAACTCTTTTATTTTAATAGGATTTATATCTTCCAAGCTCAGGGAAAGTCTTTGTTTTATGTAGCTGTCAAATTCAAAATATAAATTTTTTATATTTTGATCTGGTTTGTATATAATTGAAAAATTTTTAAAATCATCAAATTCATAAAGATTTTTACCAATTTGAACGCCATCATCAGTTATGGCCACTTTAATTTTTATTGGATTTTTCCCTTCATTTAAGATTAAAATTATTGAAACAATTTCTATAAATATTGCAAAAAGAAAATTTTGAGAAAACAAGGCGTACAACAAAAAAATAACAGCCATAATTCCTGACAAAACATACCAACCTCTACCTCGGTCGTGTTTTTTGTATTCAGGTATTTCCCAGCTAATAATTTCTTTTCCTCTGTTTTTATTTTTTTCACCCATAATGTTTAATTTATT
>JAIOTG010000039.1 GCA_021106995.1 bacterium | reverse complement strand
AGTTATTTATACGTATATATTTTTATAGCTTGTTTTTTGTATACTGCTCATCAGACCATGGTTTTTATAGGAGAGAGTTACTTGGGAGGGGTTTTGAGTTCTAGATCTTTAGGATTAGGTATTGTTGAGAGCATTATTTTTTCCGTTGTTTTACTTTCTTTTTTAAAGTCAGTTAGAAGGAGTAGTGATATGCTTTTTTATAAGGGAAGGAAGCCGGGTGACGCTATTAAAGATTTGGCCATTAAGATTAATAAGGAGATTGATTTTGAATCCTTACTTAGGATTATAAAGAAAGAGTTTAAAAATATAATTGGAACAGAAGATGTTAAGGTTATAATTTTAGATTCTTTAGAAAAAAATAAAATTTTAAAAGAATATTCTTCAATAGGGATTAATTACCCTGTTAACGGTCAAATTTTTAAGATTAGAAACTTGATTGTAAATAAAGAAAAGAAAGAAAAAACTAACGTAAGAAGAGAACTGGATAAATATGGATTTAAAGTGGCTGTTCCATTGTTGCTAGAAGATAAATTAAGAGGGATTATTTTTTTGGGAGAAAAATACATGGGTTACCGATATAATGAAGAAGATTTAAATTTTTTAAGAATTGTCGGGTCTCATGCTGCTATTGCTATTCATAATTCTTTGCTTTGTGAACAATTAGGGGAATGTAATTTGGAATTAGAGAAAAAACTTAGAGAAAAGATGGAGGGGATTGAAAAAAAAAATGAACGTCTTAAGAGGGTTTTAAAATCTCAGAGTCAATTTTTAGACATAGCTTCACATCAACTAAGAACCCCCATGTCTGTGATTAAGGGCATGCTTAGTATGATACAGGAAAAAAGGCTTTCTCAAAAAAAGAAAGACGAATTTTTAGTCTCTGTTTATCAAAACGCGCTTCGTTTGGAGGATATTATAGAAACTATTCTTACTGCTTCAGAGCTTGATAGTGGAAGTTTTGGTTTTGAATTAGAGCCGGTTCAACTTAAGCCATTGCTTTTAGCAATCGAGGAAAAGGAAAAAGTAAGAGCTAAAAAGAAGGATATAAAACTTAAATTAGAAATACCCAAGAAGTATTTATTGCCGGTTTTATCTAATAAAACTTATTTAAAACAAATAATAGATAGTTTAGTGGATAACGCTTTCCAATATACACAAGAGGGAGAGATTGCTATTAAATTAATTCCTTATAAAGATAAAATCGATATAGATGTGACAGATACTGGTATTGGGATTTCTAGCAAAGAAAAAGAAAATATATTTGATAAGTTTTGTAGAGGTAAAAATGCTATTGATACTTACGGGAACGGTTCAGGACTCGGTCTTTATGTGGCAAAAAAGATTATAGACGAATATCATAGAGATGCTAAAATTTTTGTTAAAAAGAGTGCACTAGGAAAAGGAAGCACATTTTCTATAAGTCTTCCAATAGTTAAAAATGGATAATTTTTTAATTTGATTTTTTAAATTTTATGAGCTATACTTAAAAAGTTTTAAGTTTGATCTTTGATTAAATTTATAAATTAATTTATATAAAATTATGAAGATTAGAATATTGGGTACAAAAATAGATTTAACTACAGAACTAAAGGATTATATTCAGGAAAAAATGGATATGTTAGAAAAGTATTTAGGTGATATTGAGGCAACTAATTGTGATGTTGAAGTCGCTTTAATTAAAGGAAGGGTTAAACATGGCGAGATTTATAAAGCAGAAGTAAATTTAGAATTACCAGGAAGTTTGTTAAGGGTAAAAAAGGAAGAGGAATCTTTATATAAGGCTATAGATAAAGTTAAAGATCATTTAGTTAGGTCAATAAAAAGATATAAAGAAAAAAAGTAATTTAAAGAATATTGTTTTATAGAGCCTTTTCAAGGCTCTTTTTATATGTTGTAAAATTTACAGCTTGACTTAATCTTTAGCTATAATTATTATAGGTATAATCGTATAATTTAGGCAATAAAATAAATATGAAAATATTAAATAAGATATTAGGTGATCCTAATGATAAAATAATAAAATCATTACAACCCGTAGTTGATAAAATAAATGATTGGGAAAGTACTATATCTAAATTAAATGATGAAGAACTAAGGGAGATGACTGTGAGATTTAGAAAAAGATTAGGAATTGATTCTTCTGAAAAAGAGATTAAAGATATTGATAAAAAGTTGGAAGAAATACTTCCAGAGGTTTTTGCTGTCGTTAGGGAAGCTTCTAAAAGAACCGTTAGTATGAGGCATTTTGATGTTCAGCTTTTAGGTGGAATAATTCTTTTTCAAGGAAAAATAACCGAAATGAAGACTGGAGAAGGAAAAACGCTAGTCGCTACTTTACCGCTTTATTTAAGGGCATTGACTGGCAAGGGCGTTCAATTGGTTACGGTTAATGATTATTTGGCCCGAGTCGGCTCAGGATGGATGTCTGAAATTTATAATTTTTTAGGGTTAAGCGTTGGTGTTATAACCGGTGAAGGATCTTATATTTATGACACTAATTTTATAGATGATTCTCAATATGATAAAAGATTAAAACATTTAAAACAGGTTAATAGAAAAGAGGCTTACGAGTGCGATATAATTTATGGAACTAATAACGAATTCGGATTTGATTATTTAAGGGATAATATGGCCCCCAGTTTGGACAGCCAAGTTCAAAGAGGTCTTACCTACGCCATAATTGATGAGATTGACTCTATTCTAATTGATGAAGCTAGGACTCCACTAATTATTAGTGCCCCGGCAGAAAAATCTACAGATAGATATTATAAGTTCTCTAATTTAGTTAAAAAACTTGAAGAAGATAAAGATTATAATGTCGACGAAAAGATGAGGGCGGTAACTTTAACCGAGCAAGGTATTTCTAGAATGGAAGGATGGCTTGGTATGGGGAATATTTACGTAGAAAAAGGAATTCGTGAAGTTCATCATATTGAACAAGCCTTAAAAGCTAATGTTCTTTTTAAAAAAGAAAAAGATTATGTGGTTAAAGATGGAGAGGTTATTATTGTTGATGAATTTACTGGTAGATTGATGCCGGGAAGACGTTATAGTGAAGGTCTTCATCAAGCCATTGAGGCTAAAGAAGGTGTAGATATAAAGAGAGAATCACAGACTTTGGCTACTATTACCTTTCAGAATTATTTTAGGATGTATGAAAAAATATCAGGAATGACTGGTACTGCTGTTACCGAGGCAGAAGAATTTGTTAAAATTTATAATTTAGATACAGTTATTATTCCAACACATAAGCCCATGATCAGGAAGGATCGCAATGATTTAATTTTTAGGACCGAGGAAGGAAAATTTAAGGCTGTAATAAGAGATGTGAAAGAAAAAAGTGAAAAAGGTCAGCCAGTTTTAATAGGAACCGCTTCAATTGAAAAAAATGAGTTGTTAGCCGATATGATGCAAAGAGAAGGTTTGGAACCTCAGATTTTGAATGCTAAAAATCATGAAAAAGAGGCAAAAATAATAGCTCAAGCCGGAAGGAAGGGGGCCATAACCATTGCTACTAATATGGCTGGACGTGGTGTGGATATTATTTTAGGAGGGGATCCCTCCTCAAGGGGCGAGCATGATGAAATCAAAAGATTGGGCGGTCTCCATGTTTTAGGAACAGAAAGACATGAGTCTAGAAGAATTGATAACCAGTTAAGGGGAAGAGCAGGAAGACAGGGAGACCCTGGCTCTAGTCAATTTTATGTCTCTACTGACGATGATCTTATGAGAATTTTTGGAGGAGACAGAATGAAAAGAATTATGGCTACCTTAAAGGTTCCTGAGGATGTTCCGATTGAGAATAAAATTATTTCAAAGTCCATAGAGTCTGCTCAGAAAAAGGTTGAGGGGAATAATTTTGATATTAGAAAACATTTAGTTGAATATGATGATGTTATTAATAAACATAGAGAGGCTATTTATAAAAGAAGAAAGGAAATACTTGAATTAGCAAAAAAAGATGGAGATAAAAATGGCGGATTATCAAAAATAGTTTTAGAAATGATAGAAAATGAGATTGAACAAGTAGTGAGTTTTCATACTTCAGCTGAAAAAATAAGTGATTGGAATTTGGAAGAAATATATCAAGTGGTCTCTACTATTTTTCCAGTAAAGGATAAATTAAAAGATGATTTATCTGATTTAGTGAGTGATAATACTAAGTTAGACAAGGCAAGGGCAAGAACAGCTCTTATTGAACATCTGGTCGGGTTATCTAGGGATAATTATAAAGAAATAGAAGAAAAGGCTAAGGAGCATGGAATAAGTTGGTATCAGGTAGAAAAGGAAATTTTGGTTAGAGCCATTGATGCTCTTTGGATTGATCATTTAGAGGCTATGAGCCATATGCGTCAAGGAATCGGTTTAAGGGGTTATGGTCAGCGCGATCCTTTGATAGAATATAAGAGAGAATCTCATAGAATGTTTCATGAGTTAAATCATATGATTCAAAGGCAGGTTGTTTATAGTGTGTTTAAATTAGGAATTAGTGATAAAAGAGTAGAGGGAAGTTTTAGCGCTCCCACTCTTTTAGAAAGAGCTCAGCAGTTTAGCGCTCCTGCTAAAACTATGAGTAGTTCTTCTTCTAAGGGAAATGTGACTTCTAATAACTACAAACCTAAAATTAAAAATGATCAAGGTAATAAAGTGGGTCGTAATGATTCTTGTCCTTGTGGAAGTGGTAAAAAATATAAAAAGTGTTGTGGTAAATAAAATTTAATTTATAATGTTTATATGTTTGATTTAACTTTTGTTTTATTGGTTGCGTCTTTTTTTGTTATTGCTTTTTTGATATTTTTTTTAATTCAAAAAAAAGGAGGAAAAGAAAATAGTTCAAGTATAATGATTGATAGATTAAATCAGCTTGCTAATCAGAACGAAGAATTAAGAAAAACAATAGATGGAAAGTTATCAGAGACTCATAATGCAACTCAAAATCAGTTTAATAAAAGCACTGGAGTTATGCAGGATGTCACTAAGCAGGCGAATAAGCTTATGTCTGACATACATAGCCAAAGTCAGAAAGTAATTTCTGAGGTTTCGGAAAAATTAACCAAATTAGATGAAACCAATAAACAGGTGGTTAATTTTTCCAGTCAGTTACAAAGTTTACAGGATATACTTAAGAATCCTAAGCAAAGGGGCGTATTGGGAGAATATTTTTTAGAGGAAACTTTAAAAAATGTTTTATCCCCTAAAAATTTTCAGATGCAATATTCTTTTAAGGACGGAAGTATAGTTGATGCAGTTGTTTTTGTTAAAGATAAGATTATTCCGATTGATTCTAAATTTAGTTTAGAAAATTATGAGAAAATACTAAGTACAAACGATAAAGATTTAAGAGATAAACATGCAAAGCAGTTTAAAAATGATTTAAAACTTAGAATTGACGAAACAAGTAAATATGTTAAGCCTAGCGAGAACACTATGGATTTTGCATTTATGTTTATTCCTTCCGAGTCAATATATTATGATCTATTAACCGGTAAAGTAGGAGGGTCTAATAATATAAATTCAAGAGATTTAATTGATTATGCTTTTAAAGAAAAACATGTAATAATTGTTTCTCCGACTAACTTTCTGGCCTATTTACAGACAGTTTTACAAGGCCTAAGGGCTTTGCAAATAGAAGAGTCTGCCAAGGATATTAGGAAAAATGTGGAAAAATTGAGGAGGCATATTTTAAGCTATGATGATTTTTTAAAGAAGATGGGTAATAGTTTAGGAACTACAGTAAGCCATTACAATAATGCCTCTAAGGAGTTTAAAAAAGTCGATAAAGATGTTTCTAGAATAACAGATCAAAAATCTTCTATAGAAGTAAAAGAGTTGAAAAAGCCCAAAGAAGATTAATAAAAATATAAATCTACCAGGATTATGTATTTAGAAGAAAAAAACAAAAATATTGAAATAAAAAAAGCGATTATAAAGTTAATTGCTTTTTTTGATTTATTTTCTTACCCTTTAACCTCTTTTGAGATTTGGCAAAAACTAAAAGTAAAGACATCTTGGTCTGATATAATTGACATTTTAAATAATTCTAAACTTGTGAGAATTGAGACTAAAAATGGATTTTATTTTTTAAAAGGTAGAAGCTCTATTGTTGATGTTAGAATGAAAAGATATAACTACTATCGAAAAAAGATAAAGAGAGCAAGAAAAATTTCTTATATTTTCAAGATAATACCAGGAATTAAAATGATATCTCTTAGTAATATTATGGGCGATCATAATTTAAGAAGAGAAAGCGATATAGATTTATTTATTATAACAGAATCTGGAAAAGTCTGGATGTCTCGTTTTTTATGTGTTTTAATAATTAAGTTTTTAGGTTTAAGACCAAAGCCAGGTAATGAGAAAGATAAGATTTGTTTGAATTTTTTTACCACTCCTGATTTTTTTAATTTTAAGAAACTGAGATTAAAAGATGATATTTATTTTACTTATTGGATGGTCGGTTTAGATCCTATTTATAACAGTGACTATAGTTATGAAAAATTTATAAAAGAAAATGATTGGTTGGAGGAGGAATTGCCGAATTGGAATATGAAAAATGTGGAATACTCCGACGAGCATGTTAAAATTATAAAGAATTTTTTAAATTTAATTTTTAGTCCCACGGAAAAAGTATTTAAAAAAATTCAATTGAGTCTTATGAGTGAAGATTTAAAAAATAAAATGAATAAAGATAATCGAGTTGTGATTAACGACAGAATTTTAAAGTTACACTCCAAAGACAGAAGGAGTGAATATATGGAAAAATATATAAAAAATTTAGAAAAAATTTAATGAATTTTTTTATTAAGAAAAAAAAATATTTTGTTGAATATGGACTTTATCTTTTAGCTTTTTTTTCACCTTTTCAAACTAGATTTATTTTTAGTTATGGTTTAGAGGGACAAGGTTTATGGGAGTACGACAATATAAGTTTGTATGCGATCGACATTCTTTTAGTGCTTCTCTTGTCTGTCTTTTGTCTTTTGTCTTTTAATAAAATTAAAGATTTTTTTATAGAAAAAGGAAAAATTCCTGTTTTTGTTTGGCTTTTAGCAATTTTAGATTTAATAGTTTTTTTATCTATTTTTGTTTCTCAAAATAAAATAGTGTCTTCATATAGATACGTTTTATTTTTATTTGGAATTTTTTTATTTATTTTAATGGTTAAAGCTAATTTTAGTCGTTTAAAATTTTTTTACAGTTTATTGGCTGGAATGTTTTTTCAGTCTATTTTAGGAATTTTTCAATTTTTTAATCAGCATGCTCCTTCTTTTAAAATTTTTGGTATATCTGCTCACAGACCTGAGGATTTAGGAACATCAGTAGTTGAAAGTGTTGATAACTTTGGTTTAGGCACAAGATGGTTACGAGCTTATGGGGGAATGGATCATCCTAATATTTTAGGAGGTTTTTTGGTGATTGGTTTGATTTTAACAATTAGTCTTTTTGTATACTCTTCTGATAAAAAAAGACAAGAAGAAAAGGAAAAGAAATTTAAAAATTATTTTGTTTTTAATTATTTAATTTATTTATTTTTGTTAACAGCTTTATTTTTTACTTTTTCTCGAAGTGCTTGGTTGGCTTTTTTTCTTTCTGGTGTTATTTTGTTATTTTTATTTTTTATTAAGAAAAAAAAGAATGATTTTAAAATTTTATTTAAAATATTATTTT
>JAIOTG010000024.1 GCA_021106995.1 bacterium | reverse complement strand
ATATTTCTAGAAATATCTTGTAAACTAAATTTAATTGCTCTGAAAAAAGATAATAAAAACATATATTGTGTTTTTTAAGTTATAAAATATATTTTCCGCTTTCTTGATCGCTTATAATCTGACCGTCTTCAATAGTTACTACTCTCTTTTTTAATTTATTAATAATTTCTCTATTATGACTAACTAAAACCACGGTAGTTCCAAACCTGTTTATTTTAAGAAGTAAATCGATAATCTCGTCAGCATTAATAGAATCAACATCTCCTGTAGGCTCATCAGCTAATAATATTTTGGGCCTGTGAACCAAGGCTCTAGCGATAGCAGTTCTTTGTTTTTCACCACCCGAAACTTCGTGTGGATACCTGTGCTTTTTATCTTCCAGCCCTACTATTTTTAAAACTTTAGGCACGATTGATTTTATTTTTCTAGGTCTTTGCCCACAAACCTGAAGAGCAAAAGCCACATTCTCTGCTAAGTTTTTTTTGGGAAGCAATTTAAAATCCTGAAAAATAACTCCTATCTGACGACGCAAATATGGAATTTCTCTCTTTTTAATATCAGTTATATCCCAATCCCCTATTACCAATTGTCCCTCATCAAAACCTTCTTGACCTGTCAAAATTTTAAGCAAAGTAGTCTTTCCTGTTCCTGATTTTCCAACAATAGAAACAAATTCCCCCGGAGTTATATGCAAATTAACATCCTTTAAAACCTCGATATTATTAGACTTGTATTTTTTGCTTACGTTATAAAGCTTTATCATAAACTTTAATTATTCAAAATAAATATAATATATTAGATTAGATTAATCAATAATCTTAAAACCATATTCAACCAAATCTTTTATCTCATTAAAACTGTCAGATCTCTTATTTTCCTTCATAACTAAAACCACTATATCACCCTTTTCCGCACTATGAGCTCTTACTATTAAACAATAACCAGCTTCATGCAAATAACCTGTTTTAGAGGCTACTATACTAAATCCTGGAATAAAACCAGATTTAACCAAAGAGTTTGTATTTCTTAAATGAAAATTTCTTTTTGTATTAACAGTTGTAAATTCATACCCTGCTTGCGAACTTACTTCTCTTATTATTTTCTCCTTAAATATCTCTTTACTTATTATAGCATAATCTTTGACTGAACTCACGTTTTGTGGTGAAAGACCGGTTGGCTCTTCAAAATAAGTTGTTTTTGCACCTAAAAATTGGGCGTATTGGTTCATTTCTTTAATAAACTCATCTCTAGTTAGGCCACTAAGACGGACAAGGCTTTCCACGGCATTATTTGCTGAACCAACTAAAGAAGCATAAATCAAATTTTCAATTGTTATTATATCGCCTTCTTGCAAATTGATCTTGGCAGACTCCCAAGGTTCACAATATTTATTATTAAAAATTTCATCTTGTTTATTATAAAAAACTTCTTTTTCTAAACTAACTCCCTGGTCTAAAAAAACTTTTAAGGCGACTAACTTGCTCAAGCTGGCTAAAGATAAAACTTCGTCAGGATTTTTCTCCCATAAGACCTCATTATTATCATTGTCTAATATTATTGCGGCCTGAGCTTTAATTGTCGGATTTATTTCAGCTCCCACATCCCGAACTCCGGTAATTCTATAAACTTCTTCCTCGGGAATAAATATTGGCTCAACCTTAACATTTATTATTCCCTCGCCTAAATTTGCTATTTTTGCAAAAGCCTCTTTATCTAAATCAACCACCCTCTCTGGAAAAATACTTCTATCAGGTCCATAATCATTAACCTCAACATCAACAAACTTATCGTTTTCCAAATTAAAAACTCTTAAACGAGAGCCTTTGGGAAAATCAGGAGACGCCACATAATTTCCATCTTTATAAGCATACCAGCTAGCTTGCCCGGTTATTAAAATATCCGGATTTGAAAAAACTGCAATCCTGGCATAAGGAAGATGTATTAAGGATCGTATAAATTTTTTATTCGGATAATCAGTGCTAGGTAATGGCCTCCATTTATTAAAATTCTTATCATAGAAAAATACCTGCTTATAATCAAGAGAGTCTTCTTCATAGAATATTTCGATATAGAAAGGCTTGTGGTTGTTATAAGACTCTTTATTTTTAAAATCAAATTGATATACAGAGCTCACCTTGTCTAACTTCCAAGGCATAGGCATATCCTCTTTAATTATTTCGGAATCAACCTCAGTTGTTTCATTAAAAACACCCGGAACTAAAGAAAGTTTAAATTTATTATCAAAAGAACTTACAGTGTATCCTTTTTCTATTGTAGCCTTGTCTAAATAAATGCTATCTTTTATATTTTCCTCTGCTAAAACCGTTTCAGCCCTAAGTGATGTATTGACAATTAAAAAACTAAAAACGATAATAAAAAAAAGGCCTGCTGTCTTAAATATTTTTTCCAATCTTATCATACTAAAATTTTGTTAATTTAAATTTTGTTATTATGCCCTTTTAGCTCAACTGGCAGAGCAACGGTATCGTAAACCGTAGGTTATCGGTTCAAGTCCGATAAAGGGCTCATTTAATCTTTTTTAAAAAAATAATCTAACCATTTTCCCAGTTGCGACTTATTATTTTCAAACTTATCATTTCCAACATCGCCCTGCTCCTTAATTCCAGCCACAATGCCTTCTTCTTTTATAACTAAAACTTTTTCACCCTTTTTCTTTAAACCTAAATTTAAACGTGCTTGTTCTTCTAGGAAATGTTCAGACTCTAAATACTGAATTAGCTTGTCTAGTTCTTTGTTCTCCTGTTCCCTTTCAGATATTTCATTTTGCATTTTTTTTATTTCTTCATTAACTTCCCTTTTCTGTAAAGTCTTCTTAACCAAGGGCACGGATAAAAAAACAATAAAAAGAACAAAAATAAAAGTAAGCAGTTTAGGATTTTTTAGAAAACTACTTTTTTTTGATTTTTGATTTCTATTTTTTCTTTTAAGCATGGAAATAATAAAACAATTTGAAAAAATAATTTTTCTGTATTTTTTAAACTATT
>JAIOTG010000128.1 GCA_021106995.1 bacterium | reverse complement strand
TCGGTTAGTCCAAAAATTTTAAAATGGAATTTTAATAGTAAAAAAAAGACTAAACAAATTGATACTCTTGGTATAAAGCTTTTGCCAGGTTTGAGATTTTTAGATGCAGGGCAGGGGAGAGAAGGAGTTGAAGATTTGGAAGACTTGAAGATATTAGGACCAAGCGGTGCTGCTGGAGTATATAGAATTTCCAGTTTAGAAAAAATTAAATTTAACAATCAGTATTTTGATGAGTTGATGTTTATGTATAAAGAAGATTGTGATTTAGCTTATAGATTATTTTTAGCAGGATATAATTCTCTTTATGTTGGTGGGGCTTTAATTTATCATGATAGGACAGTCTTTGGTAGAGGTGAGAATGATTTAAAAGTTGTTTTAAATAGAAAAAATAAAAACAAAAAGGTAAAAGAGTGGTCTTTTTTAAATCAACATATAATATTTTTAAAATTTTGGGGTGTTCAATCTTTTTCTAATAAAATAAGAGTTGCGTGGTTTTCTTTAAAAATATTCGTGTTTGTCTTGATTTTTGAAAGATATCTTTTAAAACAATATTTTAAACTTTTTAAAATAAAAAATAATATAAAAAAATATTAATATGCCTTATAGTAAAAAAGCTTTAGAGCTACATAAAAAATTAAAAGGGAAAATAGAAGTTAATTCTAGGGTGAGTGTGGAAAATATGGATGATTTGTCTACTATTTATACCCCGGGCGTTGGCGCAGTTTGCTCGGCTATTAGAAAAAGAAGAAATAAGAGTTGGGAATACACTAATAGAGGTAATCAAGTGGCTATAGTTACAGACGGAACTGCTATTTTAGGTTTAGGAAACATAGGCCCTGAAGCTGGTATGCCAGTTATGGAAGGGAAGTCAGTTATTTTTAAGAAATTTGCCAATATTGACGCTGTTCCGCTTTGTATTAATACAACTAATCCTGATGAGATAGTTAAATTTTGTAAACAAATTGAGCCTAGTTTCGGGGGTATAAATCTTGAAGATATTTCTGCGCCAAGGTGTTTTGATATATTAAAGAGACTAGAGAAGGAGTTGGATATAGCTGTTTTTCATGATGATCAAGACGGTACAGCTATAATAACATTGGCGGCAGTTATTAATGCTTGCAGATTAACTGGCAAGAAATTTTCTGATTTGAAAGTGGTTGTTAACGGGGCAGGGGCAGCCGGAATGGCTATAACAAAGTTGTTATTAACCCAAAAGTTTAAAGATATAATTTTACTAGATAGTATCTCGGCTATTTATGAAGGAAGAAATAATTTAAATATTTATAAAGAAATAATTTCCAAAAAAACCAACAAATCAAAGATTAAGGGGAGATTGGAGGAGGCTATGGTTGGTAGTGATATTTTTATTGGAGTTTCCAAGGCTGATTTGGTTGATGAGAGAATGATTAAGTCTATGAATGAGGGTCCAATTATTTTTGCTATGGCAAATCCTAATCCTGAAATAGCACCAGATAGAGCTCATAAGGCGGGTGCTTCAATTGTTGGCACTGGCAGGTCTGATTATCCAAATCAGATTAACAATGCCTTAGTTTTCCCAGGTCTTTTTAGGGGATTGCTTGACGGTTGGAAAAAAAGAGTTACTTTTAATATGAAAATTGCAGCCGCTGAGGCCATAGCAGAATCTCTTAAGCCAACAAAAGAAAAAATTTTACCATCCATTTTTGATAAAGGGGTATCCGACAGGATAGCTAGAGCAATTAAAAATAATTAATAATTTATGGATTTATCTATTATAATAGTTTCTTGGAACGTTAAAGAAAAATTAAAAAACAATTTAGAAAAGATTTTTCAGATTAAGCATAAAATTAAATTTGAGCTTTTTGTGGTTGATAATAATTCAAGTGACGGAACGGTTGATATGATAAGGGAAAATTTTCCAGAAGTTAAGTTGATAGAGAACAAAAAGAATTATGGTTTTGCTAGAGCTAATAATCAGGCTATCAGAGGGGCAAAGGGCAGGCATATTCTTCTTTTGAATCCGGATATGGTTATATTTGAGGAAACTTTAAATAAAACGGTTGATTACATGGATGCTAATATAAAAATAGGAGTGGCCGGATGTAAACTGGTTGATGAGAAGGGGAGAGTAATTAGACATGTTCGTCTTTTTCCTAATTGGCGCAATCAATTGGCTATAATATTAAAAATCCCTCATATTTTTTCGGGTGTGTTAAAAAAATACCTAAGGGATGATTTTGATTATAATCAAGAAAAAGAGGTTGCCTCTGTTAGAGGGTCATTCTTTGTAATTAGAAGAGAAATTATTAGTAAAATAGGGGAGCTCGATGAGAGATTTTTTATTTGGTTTGAAGAGGTTGATTTCTGTAGAAGAGTTTGGGACAGTGGAGAAAGAGTTGTTTATACTCCCGAGATAGAGTGTGTCGATTTAGTGGGCAAGAGTTTTTTTCAGGTAGATACGTTAGAAAAGCAAAAGTATTTTCGTAATTCTATGCTTGAATATTTTAATAAATGGCACCCAGGATGGCAGTATTTATTGTTAAAGTTTTTCTGGCCATTAGGATTATTGTTGACTAAAATTTCTATTAAATTTGGATCAAAAAGTAAGGCTAAAACTTAATTTTAATTAAAAAATATAACAAAAAGAATAAACTTTACGTTTATTCTTTTTGTTAATAAATTTTATTTTTAATGAGGAAAAATTATTTCTCCGAGTATAAACAAAAAAACAAAAAAGCCTATTAGAGAAGATATAAAAACAAGAATTGACCTTTCTTGTTTTTTAATTATGGAAAAAAATCCGATAAAAAAAGATAGAATGCCATAAATTGCAGCAGAGAGAAAAGGGATGGTTAATTTTGTATTGCTAAAAAAAGTAGACCCTCCTCTTTCTCCCAGGTGTATGAGTGTGAAGAATATTGCGAGAAATAAAAAAAACAAAAGAATTAAT
>JAIOTG010000041.1 GCA_021106995.1 bacterium | reverse complement strand
TTTTTAAGACCTAAAAAATCCATCTTTAGAAGACCTAAGTCTTCTACTGGATGAAGAGAATATTGAGAAACTATACTTCTATCTGAAGAAGATGCATACTGCAAAGGAGTATAATTAACTAAAGGATCTTTGGTAATTAAAACTCCGCAAGCGTGGGTAGAGGCGTGCCTAGACACACCTTCCATCCTTTGAGCATAATCTAAGGCCTTGCGAGCCTGGTCATCTTTTTGATAAATTTCCTTCAACTCCTCAACGCTCTCCAATGCATCTTTAATTTTGAAAAACATCGGGATCATTTTGGCTATCTTGTCACAATAATCATAAGGATAATTTAAAACCCTGCCAACGTCCCTAAAAGCAGCCCTTGCAGCCATGGTTCCAAAAGTTATTATCTGGCAAACATTATCTTTACCATATTTTTCCTCAACATATCTAATAACTTTATCCCTACCAGTATCAGCAAAATCCAAATCAATATCAGGCATAGATACTCTCTCTGGATTTAAAAATCTCTCAAAAAGAAGATCATATTCCAATGGATCTAAATTAGTTATGCCTAATAAATAAGAAGCAAAAGAACCAGCAGCGCTTCCACGTCCAGGACCCACTACTATATTTTCTTTTTTTGCCCAATTAACAAAATCGGCCACAATTAAAAAATAAGAAAGCCATCCCATTTTTTTAATAACAGATAATTCAAAATCCAAACGATCTTTCTTATCAGAATCTATTTCATCATAAGAAAGTCCATATCTAATCTTAAGCCCGTCTCTACATATTTTTTCTAGATAAGAATTATCATTATATCCTTTAGGAACATTAAAATGAGGGAGTTGAACTTTACCAAGTTCTATTTCTACGTTACATTTTTCTGCTATTTTTACAGTATTTTCAATGGCCTCCGGAATATCCTTAAAATATTCAATCATTTCCTTATTACTTTTCATAGAATAATCCTCATCAAGCATATACATTCTATCAGTATCTTCTTTTTTCTTTTTATTCTGAAGACAAAGTAAAATATCCTGAACCTCATTATCTTCCTTTTTTAAATAATGAACATCGTTGGTTGCTATGAGAGGGACTCCTAATTCACGAGAAAATTCAATCAATTTAACGTTAACCTCTTCTTGGTGTTCTAAATTAGGGTGAGGTTGAATTTCTAGAAAAAAATTGTCTTGTCCAAAAATATCATTATATTCCCTAATTCTTTTTTTCGCTTTATCAAATTTTCTAGATAATATCAACTGAGGTATTTCGCCCCCCAAACAAGCCGTTGAGGCTATCAACCCTTCACTATATTTTTCCAAAGTCTCCCAATCAATCCTAGGTTTATAATAAAAACCCTCCAAATGAGCCAAAGTGGTTAATTTAATTAAATTTTTATATCCCTTATTATTTCTAGCCAGTAATAATAAATGATAGTTTTTTCTGTCTTCTTTAGTTTCCTTATCAAACCTTGATCTGGGAGCCAGATATGCCTCCATGCCAATAATTGGCTTCACCCCTTCCTTTAAACATGTCTGGTAAAATTCTATAACTCCATACATAACACCATGATCGGTTATTGCAACAGCAGGAGAACCCTCTTCTTTGGCAAATTTTACCATCTCGTCTATTTTAGTAAGACCGTCAAGTAAAGAATAGTGAGTATGATTGTGCAGGTGAACAAAACTCATATTAAAATAAAAATACTGATAAAATAGTTAAAAGTCCAAAACCTAGAACAAACCAGGCAAAATTAATTTTTTTAGCAATTTTTAATAGCAAATCAATGGTCAAAAAACCTAATAAAAAGGAGAATAACAGGGCTAAAAAATTAAATTTATTCAAAACAAATTTGTCTAAGTTTAAAATTATATTACCACCTAAAACAATAGGTAGACTCATTAAAAAACTTAATTTTAAAGCCTCCCCTTCCTTAAACTTGAGCAAAAGTAGAGCGGAAACAGTTAGTCCAGATCGAGAAAGACCAGGAAAAGCTGCAAATGATTGAGCTAATCCTAAAATTATTTTATCTTTATAATTTATATTATCATAGCCCCTTAAATTATCAGTAATATTTTTTGTCTTAAATTGAAGATAAGCAGTCACTAATAACAAAACACCCACTACTAAAGTAAAACTTTGAGCTGTAAGATAATCTTGACTTATCTTTGCAGAAAAATAATATATTAAAAAACCAAGAGAAGCACTAATAATTGTAGTAACAAATAAAAAGTTAAAAATTTTTTTATCTTCACTTTTGCTTTTATTATAATTAAAGAGAGTTTTAATTAATCTAAAAATATCTTTATAAAAATAAATTAAAGCAGCTAAAAAAGTACCAAAATGCAAAAATAAAGCTAGCTTTACAATTTCATTAATTCCTCCCCCATCTGGGAAAAAATTACTTTTTACTAGAAAAATCAACCCCTCTGAACTAACCGGCAACCACTCAGCAACACCCTGAATACTTCCTAATATTATAGACTCGTACATATTAATTTTATTTAATTCTTAGAACTATATTATCAAAGAAAAGATTATTTTTCAATTAATTATCAAAAAATAAAAACACGGTACTAAAAATCATTTTCCGTGTTTTATTAATACTGTTTTTTATATTATTTCCTTCCTAAGTTGGTATTTTTAATTAGAAATAACATTTCTAATTTTTTCTAATTTTTCTGGGGATAAATTTTTAAGTTTTTCTTGATCCAATAGAATATCAGAGTCAAATTCTTCTATCTTGTTTGAAAAGTTAAATAATGACTGATATTGATCTATGGTTTCGTTAAACCTGGGAATAAATTCTTTAAAAAGTGGGGGTAAATAAATAATTCCCAAAATTAACGGAATGACTATTATTAAAACTTTAACAAAGAAAAAAATTCTTTGAACAACCAAATACTTTTTAACACTTTTTACTATTTCGTTAGTCTCTTTGTTTAATTTTAAACTTTCTTTTAATAATTTTTTTATTTCGTTCTCTTCCATATTTTCTATTAAATAATTTCTATCTAACGTCACAATAATGGACATATTTTGAGGCTATTTTTTTCATATCTTCCATTTCATCATCGGAAAACGGTTTTGCTTTCTTAAATTCACTATCAACCAATTCTTTTGAAGCAACAAATTTTTGTAAAAACCACTTATCTGAACCTTTTATTGCCTCCCCTATTAATTTTAATCTTTCCTTATCTACAAAATCAGGCAATAATGTGGTTCTAAATTCATAGGGAGTATTACTGTTCATAATTATATTAACACTTTCTCTTATTTTTTCCAAGTCCACATTTACTCCCGTAACATAAGAATAAGTATCAAAATCAGATTTAATATCCATGGCAATGTAGTCTAATAAATTTTTTTTTAACAACCTTTTTAATGCCTCCGGGTTAGTACCATTTGAATCTAATTTTACTAAAAAACCATTTTTTTTAATCTTTTTAATAAAATCAGATAAATCTTTATGTATAGTTGGCTCTCCTCCGGTTATAACCACAGCATCCAATTTACCCTTTCGCTTATCCAGAAACGCAAAAAAGTCGCATTCTCTTATTAAAACGCGACCTTTCTCGTTCTTACCGAAACTCTGACTTTTATTTTTAAACTTATCCACCTCTATAGGCTTAACAAGCATAGGGTTGTGGCAAAAATGACAACGAAAATTACAACCTACGGTAAAAACAACTACGGAAAGTTTCTTGGGATAATCTATTAGACTTAATTTTTCCAGTCCTCCAATCAACATAAATCTTTATATTTTTTAATTTTAATTGCCCCCAACATCGAAGGTTTGTCTATCCTTATACTCAGCCCTCTTTCCCTTGTTCCAATTTTTTACAGGTGTTAACCATCCGACCACCCTACTATAAACTTCGCAGGGCTGTCTTTTTGAATTCATTTGTGACATATTTTTAAATTTAATTATTAGTATAATCTTCTTCTTTGTTATCAATTAAAACTTCAACCTCTTCTCCTTCTTCAACCTTTATACCTCTCTCTATATCACACTTAGGACAATACTTATGTTCTCCTGAAATATAACCGTGAATTGGACAAATAGAAAAAGTAGGCGTAATCGTAAAGTAAGGCAAGCGATAATTCTCGGCAATTTTCTTAACTAATATTTTACAAGCCTCTGGATCGTTTATTCTCTCACCTAAAAATCCATGTAAAACGGTTCCTCCTGTATATTTTGTTTGCAATTCGTCCTGTAGGTCTAGAGCTTCAAATAAATCATCAGTAAAATCTACCGGTAATTGAGATGAATTTGTATAATAAGGATCTGCGTTTTTCTCTTGATACACTTTCTCGTTTGCAACTATTATACCAGGATATACTTCTTTGTCTTTTTTGGCGAAACGATAAGTTGCCCCTTCTGCAGGAGAAGCCTCTAAATTATAGAGATTATTTGTTTCATTTTGAAAATCCATTAATTTCTCACGCATAAAATCTAAAATTTCTATTGAAAATTTACGGGATTTTTCATCTAATAAATCATTACCTAAAAAATTAAGCACAGATTCATTCATGGCATTAATTCCTATAGTGCTAAAATGATTTTGCCAGTAAGTTCCAAATCTTTTATATATATCGCCTAAATAATAAGATGAATAAGGATAAAGACCTTTCTCTGAAAACTCCTCAATCACCTTTCTCTTCATCTCTAAACTTTTCTTGGCCAATTCCATTAAAACAAGCAATCTATTTTTATAATCCTTTTTATCTTTAGCTAAATAACCACTTCTAGCTAAATTTATT
>JAIOTG010000099.1 GCA_021106995.1 bacterium | reverse complement strand
TTAGGGCTTCGCTAGCATAAATATTTTTTACAGTTTTTTGATAATTTGATAATTTTTTTAAAATTTTCATTTTTTTAATTTAAGTTTTTTAAATACCATTCAATAGTTTTTTTAATTCCTTTTTTTAAAGATATTTTAGGTTTCCAGCCTAGAGAATATAGTTTTTTTAAATTCAGCTTTTTAATAGGTGTTCCGTCTGGTTTTGTTTTGTCCCATTTTATATCCCCATTATATTTTATATCTTCTTTTATTATTTTAGCCAGATCTTTAATTGTCATATCTTTCCCAAAACCTATATTTATAGGTTCATTTTTATTGTAATTATTCATCAGAAATATGCAAGCATCGGCCAAGTCATCTACGTAGAGAAATTCTCTTTTTGGCTTTCCTGAGCCCCAAATAACTATTTCTTTTTTATTATTAATCTTAGCTTCGTGAAATTTTCTTATCAAAGCAGGTAGAACATGAGAATTTTCCAGATCAAAATTATCATTGGGTCCATATAGGTTTGTGGGCATTGCTGAAATGAAATTGGTTCTATATTGTTTGTTGTATGCTAGGCACATTTTAATTCCGGCTATTTTAGCAATGGCATAAGGCTCGTTTGTAGGCTCTAGTTTTCCATTCAATAAATATTCTTCTTTAATTGGTTGAGGCGAGTATTTAGGGTAAATACAAGAGCTTCCTAAAAATAAAAGTTTTTTGACTTTGTTTAGGTAGGAATTATGGATTATATTATTTTGTATTTGTAGATTTTCGTAAATAAACTGGGCTGGATAGTTTTTGTTGGCCATTATTCCTCCTACTCGGGCAGCGGATAGAAAAACATATTCTATCTTTTCTTTTTTAAAAAAACTGGTCACCTGTTTTTGATCTAACAGATCAAGTTGATTTCTGGTTTTTGTCATTAAATTATTAAAACCTTGTTTTTTGAGCTGTCTAACGATCGCAGAGCCGACTAAGCCTCTGTGGCCAGCAATATAAATTTTACTTTTTTTATCCATTTATTCTCCTTTGTTATTTATTACACTAAAGCCTCCTTTTTTAAGATGTATTTCTTTTTTTGCTTCTTTTAGATCGTGTTTTATCATTTCTTTTATCAATTCAGAAAAACTAATTTTAGGTTTCCAACCTAGTTCCTTTATGGCCATGGACGGATCTCCTTTTAAAGAATCAACCTCGGTTGGTCTAAAATAATTAGGGTCTATCTCTATTATTGTTTTTCCATTTTTTTTGTTAATTCCTTTTTCGTTTAAATTTTTTCCGTTCCATTCTATTTCTATTCCTAATTCGCTAAAGGCTATTTTGCAAAGATCTTTTACGGAATATTGTTCTCCGGTGGCTATTACATAATCCTTTGCTTCTTTTTGTTGTAGCATCAAATACATAGCTTTTACAAAATCTTTAGCGTGTCCCCAATCTCTTTTAGCATTTAAATTTCCTAAATAAATTTTATCTTGAAGCCCTAATTTGATTCTGGTCGCTGCTCTTGTTATTTTGCGTGTTACAAAAGTTTCTCCCCTGCGAGGGGACTCATGATTGAAAAGTATTCCGTTAACAGCAAAAAAATTATAAGCTTCTCTATAATTAACCGTAATCCAATGAGAATATAATTTAGCCACTCCATAAGGACTTCTGGGGTGAAAAGCGGAAGTTTCATTCTGGGGCGGTGGAGTGGAGCCAAACATTTCCGAGGTGGAAGCTTGATAAAATTTTGTTTTTTCTCCTAGTTTAAGGAGTCTTATTGTTTCTAAGATTCTAAGCGCTCCCAAGGCATCAGAATTAGCAGTATATTCTGGAGTTTCAAAAGATACTTTCACATGGCTTTGGGCGCCCAGGTTGTAAATTTCATCTGGTTGTATTTTCTGGATTAAGCGGATAATGTTTGTGGAATCAGTTAGGTCTCCATAATGAAGAATGAATTTTTTTTCTTTTTCGTGTGGATCTTGATAGAGATGGTTTACCCTCTCGGTATTAAAAGAAGAGGACCTTCTTTTAATACCATGAACTATATAATTTTTCTCTAAAAGGAGTTCTGACAGATAGGATCCATCTTGTCCAGTTATTCCTGTAATTAAAGCTTTTTTCATTTCATTTTTTTAAAAAATAATAATAAGAGTATTAAGTGAAAAAGTTCTGATGCTATCAGGGTTATTATGGCACCCCAAATACCATAAATAGGCAGAAGTATTAAAAGCAGAAAAATTTTAAACAAGGGGGTTAATGTCCTTAAAATATATAACTGTTTCTTTCTAGCGTGAGCTGTTAAAGTTTGTCCTATAAGCATTTTGGGGAAAAATATAATAGATAGGGCAAATACTTGGGAATAAATTGTTGCCTCTATATATTGTGGAAATAGTTTTTGATATAAGTAGGGAGATATAATTATATATATAGTTACCAGTATTATTAATATGATAAAAAGTTTTATCATTTTTTTAGGAATAGATTTTTTTAGTTCTGGCATGCTTCTTTGACTTAGTTTGGGTAAGCTTAATTTAGAAAAACTATCTAATAGCCCATTTAATTCTTCTATGGGTCTAAGTGAAAAAGCATATATGGCCAATTGAATTGGTCCTAAATAATGAAAAATAAGTATTTTATCTATTTGTTTTGAAATTGGACCCAGAATGCTCATTAGGCTTAGGTGTTTTCCGTATTTAATAGAGGCTTTGTCATAATTTTTGTTGATTGGATGTTTTTTTGTAGATTTTTTTAGAAAAAATAACCTTGTTAAAGAATTAGATATAAAATAAACAAATAGAATAATAAAAATATTTTGCGTTACGATAACGGTGGATATTACAATGCTTATCGTTATTATATTATAAAAAGCTTTGTATTTTCCTAGTGTTTTAAAATCTTTTTTTCCGTTTAAATATTGTACCCAAATATTTAATGTATTAAAAAATGGGATAAAAAAAGCCATTATAAGGAAAGAACTTCCTAATGTAGTGTTATTATTATAAAAATAATATCCAGATATTATTAATGCGCCAAGAGCCCCCCATACACCCCATTTTAATTTAACTTTTAAAGCTGGATATAAAGTGCCTTCGTTTCCCTGGGCAACAGCACGAATTAACGCTGTGTTAATGCCACTTAAAGTGGGAATGGAGAGAATTCCTATGAAGGAAATTACAAATTTATAGGTTCCATAGGTTTCTGCAGGAAGGAAGTTGGCAAAAATTACGGCCAAAGCCAAACCGGCAAAAGACGATATGCCTTGCCCCATGTTTAGCCAAAAACCACCTTTAGCTAAATATACCATATCTGTTTTGGTGTATTTTTGACTCCACCTTAATAAATTGTATAATTTTTTTTTCCCCTTTTTAATCATATAATATTAATAATATTAAATTATAGCTATATAAGCAAGTTATTAATTTTAAAAATAATTAGGATAAATAAAAAAGGCAGAGCCTCCGGGGTCTGCCTTTATTTTTTATTTGTTTTCATTATAAATCAAAATAAGTACGTTTCTCTCGTTTCTGTAGTGATGTTCAGTGTCTGTTCAAAATAATTTCCGTCCCCATCATAAGCGATTACCGAAATTATAACTGAATTTGGTCTTTGGCATACCGAAACTGGTGTATATGTGGCGTCAAAGAATTCGTGTTCTGAAACAAAGTCTCCTCCAACTTCATGTATACAGACCGATGGCACACTAGTATTGGTCCCAAGAAACAGATTTTGATAAGTTCCTACTCCTTGGAGTCCTTCGGCTGTGTCATAGTCTATATTAGAGGAGAATGAGCATTCTTCGGCGGGATCAGGATCGGTTGATGAGTAAGTAAAAAGTGTCTCATTCGAGAGAGTGGCGCCATTTTTGTTAGTTAAATCGTTGTTATAGGAAGTTTCATCAAGCAAGGAATTGGCAAGTTTCCAATATCCAACAAGTCCGGTTTCGCTGCCTGTTAATTCCACGTCTTTATTATCGTTAATTTGAGCTTCTGTTCTAACGACATTCCAGACTCTAAAATCATCGATTCTTCCATCAAAAGGATTTGTTCCATTTTGCCAGGAGCCTAGTTCAAAATTAGCAGCCCCATTATATATGGAGTCTTTTGTTACGAATTGTGTTGCTCCTTGTTGTGACCCATCGACGTAGAATTTAACCTCTCTGGTAGAAGCATTAAATGTAACTGCAACGTGATAAGAAGTTCCGACAGAGGGGCTCCACTCAACTACGGCAGCACTATAGTTTTGCAACGTGCCATCACTTGATAAAAGAAAATATAGTTTGTTATTGGTTATACCTTTATAATCAAATCTATACGATCTTTCCTCTGCTCCTGCGCTATCGTATTTCCCGCATATTGCATTAGTGCTTCTGATGCTTTCAAAATTTATCCAACCTTCGAAAGTTGCATCGCCAGTTATATCCAGTCCTGTCTGATTTGAGTCGTTTATATACAAATATTGGGAATTGGATGCCTCCAGATTAATGTCAGCTAAGGCAAGTAGTGGCATGTTCAGTAAAAACAATATAAATAATGCAGTTATTATATTTACAATCTTTTTCATTTTTCCGCTCCTTTTTAGAAATTTATGATTTCTCCAGTGGAAGTATTAATTATATCCACTTGATTGCTGGTACTTTTTGCTACGGCAATATCAGGTGAGCCGTCGTTGTCAACATCGGAGAAAACTCCCATGTCAAGAGCGTGTTCGCCTGCGTCAAGGACTGCTACATCGAATAGTACTGATCTGTCAGAATTATAGATTCTGAGCATGGTTCTTGAGGTTGTTTCACAATAACCCACTATAGCGAGTCTGGGAACTCCATTGTCCTCAAAGTAAACGTGAGCGATGATGGAGAGTGAGTAGTAAGCCGGTGAAGATGGATCATATATTTCTCCGGTGATAATATCCCGGATTTGAACTATCTTCGCTGAGGTGGTTTTGTGTCTGAGAGTTACAGCAACTTCGTTGCCGTTGGCCTCATCAAGATTGCCTCTGTCTTCTAAGCTTATGGACCAATAATCAGCATCCCCGTATATAATATTCCTTTGTGCTCCGGTTGTTCTGTTGAAACATTTACAAACCGGAATTTTGGAAACATCATAAGAGGTTAGCCCTACCATGACTGGATCGGAGTTCTCAATCACATAAAGGTGATCTACATAACCGTATCTTGTGTCAAGTAAGGGACTACTATCAGAACCATCTGGTGTTCCGTCGTTGTCAGAATCAGAATCAAACACATTAATAGTTCCATCTAAATCAGTGTCTTCGTCCCATTTGTCTCCAAAGTAAGCGACTTCTACCTGATTAGATATTCCGTCACCGTCAATATCAGTATCATCTTCATTAGATATTCCGTCGCCATCATAGTCAGCGTCACTATCTTCTCCTAAGAGATAGGTAGTCATGAGTGTGCTCCAGCCATTGCCGCAAAGATAGTTGTTCCAACTAATGGCTTCAGCAAAATCACTTTCATTCCCTTCGGCGTCGTAGGATGTGGCTGAGAAATAAATAATTCCAGTTTCAAAATCTGTGGCAGTAAAAGTGTATGAAGTTTCAGCTCCGGCATCAGCGTGGTTTTCTATATAGCTATCGTGTCCCGAATAAACATTAATTCCTATTACCCGGTTATCATCAGGCCAGTTCCATGTTAATGTTAGTTCCCCCGCGGCGTTAGCGAATAGGGGATTAAAACAGATAAGTATTGCGACAAAAATCGCAAAAATTTTACCCCATTTCATTGTTTGCCTCCTTTAAACCCCGGGTGATGACAAGGGTTTTGTTGAATTATTTTTAGGGTATATTTTAACCCTAATTTGGTTTTTTTCTACTGTTTCAATTTCTAAAATAATCCCATAGAAAGGATTTTTATGGTTCTTTTTATCAAGAAGTAAATGTACTCCTTGATTTTGATCTACCAATTTAATTCTTTCTTTGTAGGCATTTTTATAAGTGAGAGATAGGTTTTTGTTGATTTTCACAGGTTTGTTCCTCGGAAGGATTAGTTTATAGAATTCATCCTTTGATTCCGAAGAAAATTTTTCCTCCATCCAATCTTCTATTATAGAGAAGACTCCTTTTTCCACTATTGTCATTTCTGATCCCGTACTAACCCAAAAACCTTCTTTGGTTTCAAGCACGATGACTCTTTCGGTGTTAAAAAGTGGCGGAAGAAGATTCGCTCCTCTTAAAATGTACCAACCTGAAATAAATAAACACAAGAAAAATAGCAATAATACCCCCTTCCTTTTTGGAAACAATTTTTTCATTTCGCCCCTCCTTTTTTATGTATTTTAAATAAGTTCTATATTTTTAACCGTTTCGGTGTTTTTTGATTTATAATTTTCAAAGAACAATTGACATGAAAGATTACCATAAAAATAATAAAATGTCAAGTCTATTTGCTTTTTTTGTCTTTATTTTTGACTAATATATAATATTATTAGTTTTTTTATTTTAAAAATTATTTTAACATAAAAAAAGATTCTTAAAATAATTTTTCTATAAATTTATAAATAGAGATTCTTTTAATTATATCAAAAAAAACCTTTTAAATAAAGTATTTTTAAATTTAAAAAAGGTATCCCATCAATTTTGGAATACCTTTTTATATTGATTGTTTTTTTTCCTTTTTTTTAAAAAAGGGATCTCCTAGTTTAGATCCTAGGGCTTCGATACCCTTTGTCTCTAAAATTTTTCTAAATTTCCCCACATTTTGAGGGTGATAGCCCAATAATAAAGCCGCATTATCTCTTGTTACTTCTCCCTTTTTTATCTTTTTAAGAATATGAGCCGTTCTATATGTTCTTTTAGAATGATTTCTTCCCCCGCAACTTGGGCACAGAGTCGGTATTTTAACATCATTTTTTATTTTCTGAAGTAGATCAAATTCAAATTTATTTCCGCATTTTTTGCAGGTTAGGTTTATGAAGACTAGTGATTTTTCTTTTTTAAATTTTTGTAAATGTTCAGGAAGATTAGATATGGACTCAATTATTGTTTCTCTTATTTCTTCGAAAATTTTAATGTCTATTTCTTTTTCCCTTCCCTTTGCCCATCTCCAGATTTGTCCCCATTTTTCTTCTGTAATTTGAGATTGGATGAATTTCCAAAAAGCTCGATTGTTCTTGAATGGACCTTTCTTTTTATAGTTTGGCCTAAATCCATCCTCTATTCCTCTGTAAGGATTATTCCAGCCCTTCTTTGTTCTAAGAGCAATGTACCCTTCGTGATTATGGCAAATTTTACCATATTTTTCATCTAAGTAAATTCCATTCTTTTTACATCCGGGAATCCCACATTTAACTTGTTCTTTAGCTGAAATAGAACATTTCCAAGGTGACCCAGGGTCAAAACCAAGCTTTTCAATTTCTTCAATAGCAATTTCCCAATCTTTAGTGTCTTTGTACCAGCTTGCATTGTCTCCCCAATGGTCTTTTTTTGTTTGAAATCCATAGTTTTTCAGATTTTTTCGAAATAAAGCGTTTGTCATCCTTGCCATTTCTTTTTTTGTCTTTTTCTCTGTTTTAGCTTTTTTTCCGATTTCTAATGCGATTAAAATAAAGATTTCAGTTGCGTCTTTTTGTCCAATTTTGTTAAAAAGGCTTTTCATTTTTAAGCTCCCCATATTTTTTATTACAAAACCAAACCATGGAATTATAATTTCTGGAGGAAGAAAGCCTTCTTTTAAATTTTTGATTAGATTATCACGCACAGTAAGCCTCCTTTTCGCTTGTATGTTGTTGTTTATTTTAAAGAACTTATTTATTTTATATTAACAGGTGTAAATAAAAATACAATTCAAATTTTATTTATCGCACTCCTAAAGGTCTGTTAGATTATAATTTATTATTTTTCTTCTTTTAATTTAGTCTTGGATTGATTTTTAAAAGCTCGGATGATAAAATAAAGCGTAATTAAAGATAGTTTTAAATAATTAAGATTTATTGGAGTATGAGATGGTAGATATATATTTATTTAATATTTTGAAGAGTAATTATTACAAACCTGTTTTTGTTATTAGTCTTATTGAGGGGTAGTAAAAAATTAAAAAATAAAAATGGATAAAGAAATTAAAAAGCATGTAATAGAAGTTTCAAAAAAGGCAGGGGATGCGATTATGTCTTTTTATAATTCTGATTATAATATAGAAAAAAAAGAAGATAATTCTCCTTTAACTGAGGCTGATTTAAAATCAAATCAAATTATATTAGAGGAGCTTAATAGATATGGATATGGTGTTTTGTCAGAGGAAAAGATTGATAATAAAGATAGATTGAAGTCTGAAAGAGTTTGGATAATAGATCCGATGGATGGCACTAAAGATTTTATTCATAAAACAGGGGATTTTTCGGTTATGATAGGATTAGTCGAGAAAATTGATAATGTGTATAGGCCAATTTTAGGAGTCGTTTATGTTCCTGTTAGAGAAACTTGTTATTATGCTTCGCTTGGGGGAGGGGCTTTTAGGAAAGAAAAAGATAAAGATGAAGAGAAAATAAAAGTTTCCGAGATTGATAATTTTAAAGAAAGCAGGATAATAGGGAGTCGTTTTCACAAAACTGAATTAGAAGATAATTTGTTTAATGATTTATCTCTTAAAGAAAGGATTCCTTGTGGTAGCGTAGGAGTAAAGATTGATAAGATTGCGGAAGGGAGCGCTGAATTTAATATAAATCCTAGTGACCATACTTCGGAATGGGACGTTTGTGCCGCTGATATAATTTTAAGTGAAGCTGGAGGTATTTTAACCAACATTAAAGGGAATTTGTTTAATTACAATAAGGAAGATATTAAAAATAGATTTGGTTATTTTGCTAGTAATGGAAAAAATCATGATAAATTTTTAAAACAAATAGAAAGTTATGAAAAAAATTAAAGTTAGAGAAGAGATTATTCAAGATGCGTTTAATATAGTTAATGGAATTTATTATCCCTTAGATGGATTTTTGTATTCTTATGATTTTTATTCTGTTTTGGACAATATGCGACTTTCAAACGGTAAGATATGGAGTATCCCGGTGGTTTTGGATGTCAGTAAAGAAGCAGCCCAATCTTTAAAAAATGAAACTAAGGCAATATTAGTTGGAGAGGATAGTGGGAGTTTGGTAGAG
>JAIOTG010000069.1 GCA_021106995.1 bacterium | reverse complement strand
TTATAAAGAAGCTAAAAAAATAGAAAGCTCTGGCAATGAAACTATAGTAAATACTCAAGAAATTAAGCTATATGATATTAATAAAATTATTGACAAATATTTTAAACTTTATCCAAATTTTATTTCACTCGATATTGAAGGGTATGATTTTGAAGTAATAAAAACCCTAAACTTTAATAAATATAAACCAGAGGTAATATGCGTTGAAACTATCGAATATACAACCAATAACTCTGAGGGCAAAAGACAAGAAATAATAGATTTTATGAACCAAAAAGGATATTTAACTTTTGCAGACACTTATATAAATACTATATTTGTTTATGAAAAAAAATGGAGAAATAGATAAGTCTAAAATACTATATATATTTACCGGTGGCAGAAAAAAAAGGTTTGACGAAATTACAAAAGGTAAAGCGCCAAGCGAATTTCTTTTTGGAGCTTATGAACTAAAAAAAATGAGTTACGAATTAGATATAATGGAAATAGAAGAGACAACAAACAAGCCCTCTCTCTTTTCTAAAATAAACAAAGTTATCAAGCAAAAAACTCTTAAAAAAATTACTGGATTAAACCAAAATAGCACTATCTTTAAGGATAAAATAAATAAGATAAATAAATATGACCACGTAATATGCGGCAATGACTATATTGCTCTATGTCTCTATCCGTGGATAAAAAAGAGGAAGATAAAAAGCCTTATTAGTTTCTTTGTAATGGGGCAGTTAGCCAACACAAGAGATCCCGGCCTATCCCACCTTGGAAAAAAAATTGGAAAAAAAATTTATGGTGACCTGATAAAAGAATGCAATTCTATTATTTTTTTAGGAGAAGGAGAACTTGATTTAGCAAATAGCATATATCCTAAATTTAAAGATAAATTCAATTTTCTACCCTTTGCTGTAGATACTACTTTTTGGAAACCAGATGATAAAATTAAAAAAGAGGATTTTATATTAAGCATAGGAAATGACAAAGCAAGAGACTGGCCCCTCGCTATTGATATTGCCAAATCGATGCCCGAAGAAAATTTCAAATTCATAACAAAAAACAAAAATATCACTAAAAACAACCTACCAAGTAATGTTGAACTAATAAAAGGAGATTGGAAGGATCGACTTTTAACAGATAAGGAAATTAGAAATATCTACAGAAAATGTAAGATGGTAATATTACCAATCCACGATACAATACAGCCCTCGGGACAGAGCGTGTGTCTTCAAGCAATGGCCTGCTCTAAGCCGGTCATTATATCTCGTTACCAAGGCTTTTGGGACTCAAAAAATATTAAAAACAATACTCACCTAATTATAACCGAGAACAATAAAAATAATTTTATTGATCAAATTGATCAAATTGATAAAAACGAGAATTTAGTTAAAAAAATAAAAAAAGAATCGATTAATCTGATTCTAAATAATTACAAAATCGATATCTTTGCAAAAAAATTAATTAAAATTATAGATAAATAAATTATATCTCTTTTATTTAAAGATTATTATAAATATAATATATTTTTTTTACATTAACTTCTTGACGGAATTGCTTGTCAGCCCTATCATAGCCTCTTTCGGCCACATATTTCATCTTACTGTCATCAAAAATAACATCATTAATTGCATCTGCTAAACCTCTGCTAGACATGTCATTCACTAAAATTCCATCTTCACCATTTCTAACATTTTCTTTTATTCCAGAAATATTAAAAGCAATAATTGGTCTCTTCATTGCCCAGGCCTCAAAAATAGGGCGAGCGAAGTGGGGCGATGTCCAAGGAGCTATAAGCAAGTCACAGGCAACAATATATCTAATAACATCTTTCTGAATCTGAAAACCAGCTAATTTAATTTTATTTTTATCCGAATCATTTAAAACTTCTAAAACTTTTTTTTTATAACTATCGTTTAAATAATTTTTACCCCTTACGTCCCCCTCCCCAATACCAACTATAATAATATAAACATTGTTTTTTAAATACCTTAATGATTCAACAATTTCCAATATTCCCTTTCTCTTGCTGAAATTAGCTATACAAAGAACTATTTTATCACGCTCTTTGAACCCGAGCTTATTTTTTTCTTCGTCTTTGTTAAATTTTTTATAATCAAATTTATCAAAATCTAAAAAATTATAAACCACCTCAACATTGCTGTTATTTCTAAGACCCAAACTTATTTTTTCAGCTTCACTTATTGTAATAACACGGTCGGCTAGTTTTTTTATCAACCAACCTGAAAATAATTTCAAAAAATTTTTTTTATCAATTAATATCTCCCTAACATGCCAAACCAACTTATAGCCAGAAATTTTAACGGCAATCGCGGAAGAGAATAAAATTGAAGAATTTAAATGAATAATATCTGGATCCTCTCTTTTAAAAGTTTTATATTGTCTATATACACTTAGTGGAAATAAAAATAACTCCTTTAATATTATATGAGCCTTTGAAATTTTTATATCAGCCCACCCAATTAAAACTCTCCCTAAATATAGGCATGGATTATAAATATCACCAATTTTAGCATTACAATTTTCTTTAAAAAAAGGCTTTATATCATTATAAACAAATAAAATTTTAATATTATCGCACCCCATCCTTTCAAGACCTATAATAGTATTCAACAAGCTTACCGGAGCTCCTCCTAAAACTTTACCGTGGTGTACAAATAATATTTTTTTTGTATTTTTATCTTTATCCATTTTATAAAATTGGTTTTTTTAATTTTAATTCCTCTTTAATTCCTAATATTTCCGAAATTAATAATATTCCCCAAATAAACATAGCAGTTCCATGAAGGTCTGGCTCATTATAACCCTTACCAACCTTAGCACCATAATATGCCGTGGAGCTTTTACCATTATTAAAAGAAAAACCTCCATATTTAGAATAATAAAAATCTTCTTTCCACTTTTCTGCATATTCCAAAGCCCTTTTTTCTATTAAATCTTTTATATTACTACCACTAAAATTCAATTCAGAAAGCAAAAGAATTGGATTAAAATTCTGACAAGCGTGAATTGGATCAAGAACATTAATTAAAGTTGAATACAAATCATCCTTTAACCATTTTTCCTGTCTATCAAAAAAAGATAAACCCATTATTATCTTCATGGTTAAAGTAATTTTTTCATGTATTCTCACATTTATTTTTTCATCATAAAATAAACCGTCATCATGATAATATTTCTTGATATAAACTTCTATTAAATCGACAATTTTATTTTTTTCCTTGTCAGACAAATTCGGATTAAACTTTATAAAAAAAAGCAGATGATTAATATTACTACCTGCTCCAAATTTCCATTTTAATTTTTCTAAATATCTAACCACGCCCTCATGTAAATAAGGGATGTTTTTGTATACAAGCCCAGGTCTTGATCCTAGGTTTAATAAAGCTGCGGTGGCTTGTCTGGTCTCCGCTCTCTCTGTTGAATTATAAAAAATAGATTCAGAAATTTCAGCCCCCCTCATCAAAGCTATAACTCTTTTTTTAAAAGAAAGTCTCCTTATATTTTCGTCATAAATAGCTCCTCCCTTTTTACTAAAAGTAAAAATATATTCTGCAATATTATTCTTCCGATCTTCGTCTAATTTATTAATAATAAAAAGTATTCTTGCCACAAAAGTTGACTGAGCTAATCCCCAATGTTTGTTAGGATTTATAAGGTCACCGGA
>JAIOTG010000018.1 GCA_021106995.1 bacterium | reverse complement strand
CAATTATTTCCCAATTCAGCATCAACCAAGATTGGAACTTTTAATTTTATAATTTCTTTCATTATTTTAGCAAAATCATCTGACGCCCTACTTGCCAACTTAGAATCTACTTCAAAAAGAAGTTCATCATGAACCTGTATTATCATTTTAACGCTATCTTTATATTTTTCTTCTATTAAATCATTAATCTTAATCATGGCCTCCTTTATCATATCAGCATTACTGCCCTGAAGAGGAGTATTTATAGCCACTCTTTCTGCGCCCTTTTTAACCATTGGAACCTGAGATTTTATTTCTGGAACATATCTTCTTCTTCCAAAAATTGTCTCTACATAACCCCTTTCTTCACCTTTTTTAATTTGTTTATCAATAAAATCTTTTATTCCACTATATATTTCAAAATACTTATCTATAAATTCCTTAGCCCTAGCATAGGGAATTAAGGCGGTTTTAGATAAACCAAAAGGACCCTGTCCATAAAGTATGCCAAAATTTATAGCCTTAGCCTCTCTCCTCATGTTTTTTGTAACTTCACTTAAAGGGACTCTATTTATCTCAGAAGCTGTAGCATTGTGAATATCTACATTATTTTTAAAAGCTTCAATCATTTTTTTATCTCCTGACATATGAGCGGCCAAACGAAGCTCTATTTGGGAATAATCTAAACTTAAAATTTTAGAACCAGTTGGAGCAACAAAAGCTTTTCTTATTTTTCTTCCCAATTCTGTCCTTATTGGAATGTTTTGTAAATTAGGCGCAGAAGAACTCAAACGACCAGTTGCAGTTATAGTTTGATTAAAACTAGTATGGAGCCTTTTGGTTTTTTTATTAACTAACTCTGGTAAAGCTTTTATATAAGTATTAGAAAGCTTGGAAAGCTCTCTATATTCTTCTAAAAATGGAATAATTTTGTGTTCATCTCTTAGTTTCTCTAGTTCATCAGCCGCCGTAGAATAACCTGTTTTAGTTTTAGATATATTATCAGTAGAGATGTTTAATTTTTCAAATAAAATTTCTTTTAATTGTTTTGGGGAATTTATATTAAATGTTTGACCAGCTTGTTTATAAATATTTTTCTCCAACTTTTCAATTTCCTTATTTATCTCCTTGGATAAATTTTCTAATAAATCACAATCGAGATTAACGCCGCCATCTTCCATTTTTACCAAAACCTTAACTAAGGGCATTTCAATATTTTTAAAAAGCTCGTAAACCTTATTTTTTTTCATTTGTTTTTCTAACCCCTCTACCAATCTATTGGTAAAATCAGCATCCTCACACGAATAACAAGATAAATTATTAAGCTCTATATCTTTAAATTCAATCTTTTTTTTACCTTCACCTAAAAGATCTTTTTTACTTATTTTTTCAAATCCTAATTCACTAAAAACAACTTTATCCAAGCTATGTTGTCTGGAACTAGGATTGACTAAATAAGAAGCTATCATAGTATCAAAATCTATTCCCTTAACGTCGATTCCTAAACTACCCATAACCCTGATATCAAACTTTATATTATGGCCTCTTTTTTTAACATCCTTATTTTCAAAAATTGGCTTTAATTTCTTAAGCCAAGGATGAACTTTATGATTAACCTTGATCTCCTTAACATCCTTTTTTACATAATTAAACAAATTATTATCTACCTCTTCTAAATCAATATTATCAGAAAAAATTTTATCAGAAAAATTAATATAATAAGCAACCCCCACCTCCCAAGAAAAACTAACTCCTAACAATCTAGCTTGAATAGTATCAGTTGATGTGGTCTCGGTATCAAATGTAAAAAATTTCTGCTTATTAAGGTCTTTTAAAAATACATCAAAATCTTTAAAGGAATTTATTAATTGATAATTAAACTTATTCTCATTTCGACTAAATTTATCTATCTCATCTTTTTCAAAAACGTTAAATTTTCCGCTCAAGTCATTTAAACGAGTCATTAAAGATTTAAACTCTAGTTTTTTAAAAATTTTAACCACCTTGTCTTTGTCAATATTTTTAAAAATACTTTTTTCTAAATCAAAATCAATGTCAACGTCAGTTTTTATAATAGATAATTCCTTCGAAAGATAGGCTTGCTTTTTATTGTCCTCTAAGAGTTTGGCGATTCTCGGTTTTATTTTTTCTTGTTTTGGATTTTTTTCTAAATAATCATAAACTTTATCCAGACTTCCAAATTTTCTTATAAGTTCAGTAGCCGTCTTCTCGCCTACACCAGGAACTCCTGGAATATTATCACTAGGGTCACCTCTTAAAGCTTTATAATCAATTAATTTTTCTACTTCTAGACCAAATTTATCTTTAACCTCCTCGACTCCATATAAAACACTGTCTGAAATACCTCTGCTCATAGTATAAACCTTGGTATGACCATTAATTAACTGCAAAGTGTCCATATCACCGGTAATAATAATTTTTTCAAAGTCTTCATTAACCTTGTTTACTATTGTTCCAATTAAATCATCAGCTTCATAACCTTTTTTTTCATAGATAGGTATATTAAAAGACGAGGCTATTCTTTTTACCAAAGGTACTTGTTTATAGAGGTCATTAGGGGCCTTTTCTCTTTGAGCTTTATATTCTTTAAATCTTTTATGCCTAAAAGTGGGTCCTTTCATATCAAGAGTTAAAACAAGATAATCCGGCTTAAATTCTCTAATTGCTTTTATTAAAACTGAAGAAAATCCAAAAACAGCATTCACCATCTCCCCGTCTTTAGTGGTTATAGTGGGGGGAAGTGCGTGAAAACTACGATGAATCAAGGCGTTTCCATCTAATATTAATAATCTTTCTTTTTTCTTTTTAGTCATATATCCATTGTATCATGTTACTAAAAAAGATTCATCTAAATATTATAAAAAGAAAAGAGAGATGTTCAATCCCTCTTTTTTAAGTTTTTTTTACTTGTTTAAAAATAAAAAAAGCTCTAAAATTAATGATAAAATAAAAAAATCACCAAATTATCGAAAAAGCTATACAAAAACTACTGCTCTGAAACCATAAAAATTATAAAAGCCTCAAAGGAACCTAAAAAAAGAAACGAAATATTAAAGCTTTTGAAGAAACTTGAAAATGAAAAATAAAGCACAAAAAAGCATCACCCTGGTGATGCTTTTCTCTTTGTGGACCGTAAGGGATTCGAAGGGGCGACGAACCCCACGACAGAGTATTCTATAATATTTTTATCTTAATTTAAAATTTTTTTAATCAAAAAGAACATTATATTATTCATATTTCTCCTTACAGTTCTCTCGCACTACGAATCCACTAAAACAAAACACACCATAAATATGGTGTGTTTTGTTTTAGTGGACCGTAAGGGATTCGAACCCTTGACCCCCTGCGTGCAAGGCAGGTGCTCTAGCCAACTGAGCTAACGGCCCAATAATTTTTAAATAAAAATCGCTTTAAAAGCGAGTATCTCTAAAACAACTTAACAAATTAAAAAATTTTTGACAAGACCTAAAAACTTTTAAGTCTCAAAATAGGGCCTAAAATCCAACCCATAAAACCATCTATCATTCCGGTCATCGTTAGCATACCAAGAAAAATAAAAATTAATCCTATTATTTTATAACCAAGCCTTGATCCTCCTTCTGTGCCTAAATGTTTTTCAAAAAAAGAAATTCTTCCAAAAAACCTCAAAAAACTTTCAGATTTTATAACCATCGCCACAGCCATGACAGTAATTATCACTCCTATAATAAATTTCATAAATATTATTTAAAAAATTTTATATAATTAAGATAACATTAAAATAAAAAAAATTCAACGTTAATAAAATGCTATTTTATGTAATTAAGAGGATTATATCTTTGGTTATTTATTATAACCTCAAAATGTAAGTGAGGCCCTGTTGACCAACCAGTATTCCCCATTTCTCCAATTGTTTGACCCTTATCAACCTTCTGTCCTGACTTAACATAAAATTTATACAAATGAGCGTATCTGGTTTTTTTACCTCCTCCGTGATTTATAATTATATTATTTCCATAACCGTTACTCCAACCCACAAACTCTATAGTGCCGGCATCAGCTGCATAAAGAGGGGTTCCCTGCTTGTTGGCTATGTCTAAACCATGGTGTCTCCAGGTGTAATATTGAGTAATAGTATGCCCCTCCGTAGGCCAAAACATTTTATTACTAGGAACGCTAGCTTTAGGATTTACTATATTCTTGACAACCGAAATAGCATTATAATTTGGGGTTGAATTTATCTTTGTATTATTATTGCTTGTAGTAATTTTTTCACCGCCCGGAATCACTAAAGTGTCTCCTATACTTAAACTGGCAACGTTTTTTATATTGTTTATCTTGGCTATTTCGTCGATATCAATACTATACTTCCCCGCTAAATAGCTCAAATTTTCTCCGCTTTTTATTTTATGAGTCACACCAGTCTGGGGCAACACTCTAAGAATATCGCCTGCTCTTATTAGGCCATATTCGCTTAAATTATTTTCCCATAAAATTGTTTTCACGCTTACATCAAAATGAGCAGCAATAGTGCTAACACTATCCCCTGATTTCACCTCATACTCCATTATCTCATCTCTTTTCTGAACAACGTTTCCACTATTATTTTTACTTAAAGCCTCCTGATTTATCTCATTATCAAACACAGTTTCTATGGGCATTGAATCTGTCGCATCCTTGTTAAGAGCAATTCCATAATCAATATAATGAGCCTGAGCCTTTAATCTTCTACTATTAGAATCAGTATTAACCGTTTCTTCTATTAACTCAGCTTCATCTAATCCGTTAAATTCTGTTTTTACTAAGCCAGTAATCATAGCACCTCGCCCAATTTCCATACTATTATTAGCACTGGTATATTGAGTTAAATTAAAAATAACCATCATAACAGTTAAAAAAATAACTATAACATGAACTGTATTTTCATTCAATAAATAACTTAGAAAACTTCTTTTCCCTCGCCTTTCCCAGCCTAATTTTTTTAAAATAGAATTATATTTACAATAACCCTTAACTATTATTTTATTAAACAAAAACTTAAAAAAAGGTTTTGGTAATTTTATTAAATAATTTAAAATTTTTCCCAAACCTTTAAATAAAAAAGATGAAATTTTTAAAAAAATAATCAAAAAATTAATAAGTAACCATTTTAATCTAACTATTTTTTTTGAATTCGGCTTTAAATTCATTTTTATTAAATTTATTTAGCTCTTAAAAACTCCAAGCAACACTAACACCTTAATCATCTTTGGTCAACTCACTTTTTAAAGTTTTTTTATAACGCATTTTAAGTTTTATTAAATTTATAAAAAAACGGGAACTATCTCTAAACATTCTAACCTTACTCTTTCTTTCATCGTACCTACTTTCCGACCAATTAACGGGCACCTCTTTTATTAAATAATCATTTTTATTAATCCAAAAAATTAATTCAGTATCAAAAAACCAATTAGGGTCTTTTAAGTGTCTGCTTATCTTCAGAAAAGAATTTTTTTCTATCGCCTTAAATCCACATT
>JAIOTG010000054.1 GCA_021106995.1 bacterium | reverse complement strand
ACCAACCGGGCAGACAGGGGTAGGGAACTTAGTTTATTGGAAAGCACCTCCACCCTTCTTGCAGCCGTTATGCCCCTTATAGCTGGGTGGATTATTTGGCAGTATAGCTATGAGGTTTTATTTTTGATTGCTATTATAATATTTTTAATTTCTTTACTTCCCCTATTATATCTCCCCAGAACCGAGGAAAGATTTTCATGGGGTTATTTTCAGACTTGGAAAGAGTTTTTTTCTAAAAAAAGAAGAAGGACGGTTTTAGCTTTTATGAACGATGGTGCCGAAAATTCTTTTACAATAATTATTTGGCCTATTTTTATTTTTAAGCTTTTAGAGGGAAATTATTTTGAGGCTGGTTTAATTACATCGCTTGTAGTTTTTTTAACAGTAATACTTCAATTGATTGTAGGTAAAAATTTAGATTTAAAAGATAAAAAAAATATATTAAAGCACGGGACTTGGTTTTATTCGGTGGGTTGGATTATAAAAATATTTATAAGTTCAGCCTTTCATATATTTATAGTTTCCACCTATCATAGTTTATCTCGTATTTTTACAAGGACACCTTTTGACTCTTTAATTTATGAAAAAGCGGCCGATCAAGGCCATTTTGTTGACGAATTTACCGTAATTCACGAGATGGCAATCGGAATGGGGAGAATCGTTATTTTGACTCTAGTTTTAGTATTACTTCCTTACATCGGCCTAAATTGGACTTTTGTTTTTGCTGCTTTAACTACTTTGGGCATGAATTTTATGACTGAAGATCGTGTTATTAAAGAAGGAAGACACGCTGGATAGGGTGAATTCAAGAATTAAATCTCAAAATAAAAATGATAAATTAAAATATAAAATAATATTTAAAAATAAAAATCACCATTTTTTAAATACTGGTGATTTTTATTTTATCTATTTTTGATGTTTTATTTTTATTTAAATTCAACCGTTTCTAATATAGTGTTCCAAGTGTTATTGTATGATTGTTTTCCTGGGGACATAATTATTAATTTAAAAAATTCATCTTCGTCTATTTGCATGGTTGCACTAATTTCATAATTACCCATGTCGGAGTATTTAAATATTTCTTTCATGACAATATGATCGTTAATAGTTAGGATTTCATCTTCCTCTAATTTATATCCAGGTTTTGATTCTGCTTTTAATTCTTCTACGCTCACACTATTGTCGGTTTTTATATAAAGGACAGATATAACGCCCTTATTTTCTAAGAAGGGATCACGATCGTAATTGCCTAGTATAACCATGTCGTAATCACTTTCATTTTTTAACATCTTCCAATCGGTTGGATATCTGAAGCTATATTTTTCATTAGAGAATCTTTTTAAGTCGTCACTGTATTTATTATTATCTTGATCATTGTTGTATTTTTCTTCTGATTCAGGTATTAATTTATATTCTGGAATTTGGTAAAGGTTTTCGTTGCTTATGCCCAATCCTAGTTCGTGCATTACTTTAAAGGCGTCAGTGGGACTCCCTAAAAAGTATCTTTTTCCATTATTTGGGTTTATATACCAGCCTTCTCCGTTTAATTCGGTTTGTAAAAATATTCTTCCTTGGTATTTTTGTGCATAATCAGCGTCAATGGGCATTTTATCAGGACCAGTAGGATTGTAATTATTTAATATTTCTTCTTTGTCATTATAACCATCTCCATCAGTGTCTTTTTTTTCGGGATTTGTGCCAAGAGCAGCCTCTATTTTATTAGATAAACCATCTTGGTCGTCATCTTCTCCTTCTAAATTAATTTCAGCTAGGGAGAATTTTTTTAAATTTTCATTAGTTATGCCTATGCCTAAATTTCTCATAGTATAATAAGCATCAATCGGAAGTCTCAAATACATTCTGGTATCGGTATTAGGATCTATATACCAGGCTTCGCCATTTTCCTCTACTTGTAACACAATTTTCCCTCTAATTTTACTTAAAAGAGACTCGTCTGCTCGGATAAAATTTTTATAATATAATAAAGATAAAAATAGTAGAGCTATAATTAAAAAGGAATAATATTTTTTTTTAGTCATAATTTATTTATTGAAATTGTCCCCAAATGTTATTAGCTATGCCGTCAATGAAGAAGACCCAAGGAGATGTGGCGTTGCCAATTACGGTGGTTCCAGGCATTAACATAGGGGATGTTCCTAGGGCCATAGCCGCATCTGCTTGGCAAAGAAAAGGAATCCATCCTGGCGCTACGCCATAAACAGGTAAAATAAGATTGTCAGACCAAGGACCACAACCACAAGGAGCACAAACGGGTCCACAGATTAAAATATTAAGGCAAGCTGTTGAAGGTGCTTTATAAAATACTTTACCACCAAAAACAACAAATCCTGCAGAAATATTAATCGGGTAAGAAATAAACAAAAGGCAAGAGATTGAAAAAATAATCCCCACCCTAGATATTATTTTGAATATATTTTTTGTAGGGTTATACATATTTTTTATTTTATGCTATTGTTATAATATCATAATTTATAAAGTTCTTCAACAAATTTATAAATTACAGAGAGTTCGAAATTAAATAGTCATAGAGACCACAAAATTTTAAAATGAAAAATATTAAAAATAAGATTTTAGATTTTAATTTTAAGAAGTATATATTAGTAATTGTAGTTTTATTTTTGTTTGTCTCGGCTTTAGGTTTGGCTTTAATTGATTTTTCTAGTATCAAAATAGGTCAAGCTAGCCAGTGTGGAAATTGTCAAGAACAAGAACATATAGAGACGGAATATATTACTCAAAACATGACTTGTTCTGATTGTCGTTGTGAACAAGGTGGTAAGAAGCTATTTTCTTTTTATGGAACTGATGCTGATTGTGAAAATATGGAAACGGAAAGAGAGAGGTTTGATTGTTATGAAAAACACTCTTTGAAAGAAAATAGTTGTGGAGGTATAGATGATCATAATTTGAGGGTTCAATGTTTAGAGAAATTTTCCTCTATGGTTTACAAGTATTATCTTGGTCCAGGAGGAACTATAGTCAATCAGAATAATGTTACCGTGGGGGGTAGTCGCACTATTTTAAATGGTTTTGATGTTTTTGGAGAGCATAAAATAATGACTGGTATAGATGTTCCTAGAGATCTGGCTATGACTTTTAGAAGAAAATCAGCCGATGTTGAGTTTAATAATAATTTAATCATTCCTGGAAATTTATATGTAAATTCTGTTTATGGTGGGGTTTATTTTGCCTCACAGGTCAAATTTGATAATATTATTTATGAAAATAGTGACGATGTTTGGTCATATTGGGGTAGTCCACCCAAAGAGCCAGTGCCCTCGGATCCTGTT
>JAIOTG010000085.1 GCA_021106995.1 bacterium | reverse complement strand
TTTATTAAAAGCAAGAAAGAGTAGTTTTGATAATAATATTATTAATCCGGCTGGGGTTTTTTTTAGAAAGGAAGGTCTGGCTTTACTTTATTATTCTCTAGACAAAAAAGGAATGTATTCAATCGGAGTGGCCCTTTTTAGTAAAAACGATCCTAAGAAATTATTATGGAGATGTACGACGCCTAAATGGAAACAAACCGATGAGTGAAAAAATGAGTATAAACGACCTTTGGGTCTTGTAAAGTTAAGGAATAAACTCGTTTCTTATTAGCAAAAAGAGGGTTGAGAGTTTTTTTCTGTTTTTCTTCCTTAGGCTTGGTATCAAGGTGAAGAAGAAAAGGAAAAAGAAGAAAAAAAGCCACTCCAGATGGAAAGAAGTAAAAAAAATCCAATAATAGAACCTAAGTCTAAAAATAAGTGGGAGAGAGATGCGACTTTTAATCCCACTGCTTTTAGAAAAAATAAAAAGACTTACGTTCTTTATAGGGCTTTGGGTCCTGATTTTCTCTCTTCAGTGGGGTGCTCTATTAGTTCTGATGGAGTAAATGTTGAAGAAAGATTGGGAGGACCTATTTATAAAGCTAGAGAATCTTTTGAGGGAGGAGTTAACCCTGTGAAAATAAAAGAAGCGGTTCATTATATGTCCGGAGGTGGTTGTGGGGGGTGTGAGGACGCTAGAATTGTAGAAATAGAGGGACGTTTTTATCTTACCTATGTTGCTTATGACGGCGCTAATCCTCCCCGGGTAGCCATTAGTTCAATAGCTGTTGATGATTTTCTTAACAATAGGTGGGAGAATTGGACTAAACCGGTTTTAATTTCAAGGCCTGGTGTGGTCGATAAAAACGCTTGTATCTTGCCTGAGAAGATTAATGGTAAATATGTTATTTTTCATAGAATTTATCCTAATATTTTAATTGATTTTGTTGATAGTTTGAATTTTGATGGTAATACTTTTTTAAAAAATGAATTTGTCGTACCTCCAAGACCAATGATGTGGGATAGTAAGAAAGTGGGAGTGGGTCCCTCTCCTGTTAAAACTGATTATGGTTGGTTAACGATATATCAATCTGTTGGAAGACAAGACCCCGGACGATATAAAATAGGTGCTATGCTCCTTGATTTAAAAGATCCAACCAAGGTTATTTGTAGATCCAATGAGCCGATAATTGAACCTGTTGAATGGTACGAAAACGAAGGTTATAAGGCAGGAGTTGTTTATCCTTGCGGGGCCACTGTTCAAGGTGATGATTTTTTTGTTTATTATGGTGGCGCTGATAAGTTTTCTTGTGTTGCTTATTCTAATTTAAATAATTTTATTAAAGAATTAATTTCATCAAATAAGCCTAAAATGAAAAAAGTCGTCTTGGCTTAAAATTTTACAATAATATTTATGATAATAGGTAAGAGAAATCTAAACAATCCATTTTTATCTCCTAGGCCGAGTAGTTGCTGGGAGGGAGAAGCTAGTTTCAATGGTTGCCCTATAAGACATGAAGGGTCAACCTATCTTTTTTATAGAGCTTTAAGTCCTCAAATTCATTATAATAATGTTGATATAAAGCTTTCCACTATCGGTAAGGCAGTTAGTGATGATGGTGTTAGTTTCGGAAAAAGGCAACAGTTTATAACTCCAGAATATGATTGGGAGAAATTTTGCTGTGAAGACCCTAGGATAACTAAATTAGATGGTAAATTTTATATTTTTTATACTGCTATTTCAAATTTTCCGTTTACACCTAGAGGGATAAAGGTGGCTGTGGCAACAACCAAAGACTTAAATAATATAGAGAAGAAAAGACTGGTAACACCTTTCAATTCCAAGGCTATGAGTTTATTTCCAGAAAGAATTAACGGTAAAATATGGGGAATCCTAACAGTAGATACAGATATCCCTCCTTCCAAGGTTTGCTTAGTTAGTTTTGATAAAGAAAGTGATATGTGGGATGAAAGGTTTTGGGATAAATGGGAATCTGAAATTAGTGACTATGCCTTACCTCTTCAAAAAAGGCCAAACGATCAAGTGGAAGCAGGCGCTCCACCTATAAAGACGAAAAAAGGTTGGCTTATACTTTATTCTTATATAAAAAATTATTTTTCTCCTAATCCGTCTTTTGGCATAGAAACAGTTTTACTTGATTTGAAAGATCCTACTAAAATTTTAGGGAGAGGAAAGTCTAGTTTATTGAGTCCAGAGGAGGATTATGAAGTTCGAGGAGAAGTTTCAAATGTTGTTTTCCCTAGCGGGGCTATTTTAAATAAAAAGAATTTAGAATTATATTATGGAGCGGCTGATAGTCATTGTTGTTCGGCTAGTTATGATTTAAATAAAGTTATTAAAGATGTTTTAAGTCCAAATGTTAAGCCCATTAAGTTTGAAAGAATTCCTGGAGGGCCAATACTTGAACCTATAAAAGAAAATTCCTGGGAAAGTAAAGCTGTTTTTAATCCCGGAGTTATAAAATTAAAAAATAAAATTCACATAATTTATAGAACCACATCCTCTGATGAAACTTCTTATTTAGGATATGCCTCTACTGTTGATGGGGCAAATATTAAAGAAAGGTTAAATGAGCCGATTTATTCTCCTAGAGAAGATTTTGAGTCTAAAAAGAGAGGAACAGGAGCTTCTGGATGCGAAGACCCTCGTTTAACTAAAATAGGAGATAAAATATACATGCTTTATACCGCTTTTGATGGGGTAAATCCTCCCCAGGTAGCTATGACCAATATTGAAGAAAAAGATTTTATAAATAAAAATTGGAATTGGGTAAAACCAATACTAATATCTCCTCCTGGAATTGATGATAAAGACGCTTGTATATTGGAAGAAAAGTTTAAGGGGCAATACGTTGTTTATCATAGAGTCGGAGGATCAATTGATGTTTGTTTGGTAGAAGATCTTGATTTTAAAGATAGAAGTATACTAAAAAATACCAATTTAATAAGACCTAGAAAAGGAAGATGGGATGGTGAAAAAGTTGGTTTAAATATTCCGCCAATTAAGACAAAAAAAGGTTGGCTTATGATATATCACGGTGTATCAAAGAGCGATATGATTTATAGATTAGGAGCTGTGCTTATGGATTTGTCAGATCCTACGGTTATTAAAAGTCGTATTGATTACCCTGTTTTTGAGCCGATAAAAGAATATGAAAAAAAAGGTATTGTTCCTAATGTAGTTTTTCCGTGTGGTGGGGCAGTTATTAAAGATAATTTTTATATATATTATGGTGGAGCTGATAAAGTAACTGGAGTGGCAATGGTTTCTTTAAAGAAATTACTAAAGCAATTTAAATAATATTTTTTCTAAAAAATTCAGATAAAATTATTCTGGATTTTTTTTATTTTTTTTGTGATACAATAAGTAGATATGAAGAGAATAATAAAAATAAGAGGCAGAGCGGTTAATTGCCAAATTATACAAAAGAAGAGGACTAAGAATATTACCCTTAAGGTTCTTAACGATTTAGATATAAAAATAACCATCCCTAGTTTTTTTCACCTCATAGAACTGAATAAAATTTTAAAAGAAAAAGAAGAATGGCTTTATTCTAATTTAAAGAATTTTAGTGAAAATAAAAAACATCTCTGTAAATCAAGGGATGATTATATTAAAAACAAAGAAAAGGCCAGGGGAGTTATAACTGATAGAGTCTGTTTTTATAGCGGTAGGTATGGTTTAAATTATAACCGCATTTTTATTAAAGATCATAAGACAAGATGGGGGAGTTGCTCCTCAAAGAAGAATTTGAATTTTAATTATAAATTAATTTTTTTATCGGAAAAATTACTTGACTATGTAGTGGTTCACGAAGTTTGTCATTTAAAAGAAATGAATCATTCGAGAAGTTTTTGGAACCTGGTTTCATTGACTTTCCCTAATTATAAAGGCCTAGAGGGGGAATTGAAAAAAAATAACTTTTTTAATTACGATTAAATATGGATTTTAATAAATCGCAAAAAAAATTGATAGATAATATTTCTGGAGT
>JAIOTG010000070.1 GCA_021106995.1 bacterium | reverse complement strand
TAAAATTTTAGATAATTAAATTAACAAATGTTATTTGAACGTTCACTATTATTTTTTTAAAGATGCGTGAAGATATATTGAAAAATTTAAACAAAGAGCAGAAAGAGGCGGTTTTGCACAAGAATGGCCCACTTTTAATTGTGGCTGGGGCTGGTACTGGAAAAACAACTGTTATTACTAAGAGAATTGCAAATATTATTAAAAATGAATGGGCAAGTCCTGAAGAAATTTTAGCTTTAACTTTTACAGAGAAGGCTGCCTCTGAGATGGAGGAAAGAGTGATCGATAATTTAACTTTTGGTTATTTTGATTTATGGATTTCCACTTTTCATAGTTTTGCTGAGAGAATATTAAGAGAAGAAGGCCTTTCTATTGGCTTGCCCACTGATTTTAGATTATTAAATGAGTTTGATCAGTATATTTTATTTAAAAAAAATTTAGATAAATTTAATTTGGATTATTATAAACCCTTAGGCAACCCTACTAAATTTATAAAAACACTTTTGGGCCATTTTTCTCGTGCTAAAGATGAAGATATCAGTCCGAATCAATATTTAGAATATGCTAACGGTCTAGAGCAGAATTTGGATGGGATGTTGAGCGGATCTAAGTTTAATAAAAAATCGATAAGTATAGTTAGCTTTCAAAATGAAAGCGGTGGTTTTGATGAAGAGATAGCGAGTCAAGAAGTCCTTAGAATAAAAGAAATAGCGAATGCCTATCACACCTACAATCAACTTCTTTTAGAGGACAGTTGTCTTGATTTTGGAGATTTAATAAATTATTGCCTTAAACTTTTTCGAGAAAGGCCTATAATTTTAAAAAAGTATCATGAGAAGTTTAAATATATTTTATTGGATGAGTTTCAAGATACTAATTGGGCTCAATATGAACTTATTAAGCTATTAGCAGAACCTAAAAATAATTTTATTGTTTGTTTGGACGATGATCAGAGTATATATAAGTTTAGAGGAGCTTCTACTAGTAATGTGCAACAATTTATAAAAGATTACCCAAGGGCTAAGCAAGTTTTTTTAATTAATAATTACAGAAATGGTCAGGAAATTTTAGATTTGTCTTATAAATTTATTTCTCAAAATAATCCCAATAGGCTTGAGTATCAGATCAATCAGAAAAATGGAAAAAATAAATTAAGCAAGAAATTGATTTCAAAGATTAAAGAAAGAGGTGAGATTAAAATGATAAGTGAAGATTCTGTGAGTGAAGAAATGAACAAGATGGTTAAAAAGATTGTAGAATTAAAAGAAAAAGACAAAAAAATAAGTTGGGATGATTTTGCAATTTTAGTCAGAACAAATCAGGGAGTGGAAGATGTTTGTGAATACTTAAATGAAGCTGAACTTCCTTATATTTTGTATTCTTCCAAGGGTCTTTATAATAAGGAGTTGATAATGAATATAATTTCTTATTTTAAATCAATATCGAATTATCATAACGACGTATCTTTTTTTAAAATTTTAAACTTACCTGTTTTTAAATTTAGCACAAAAGAATTAGCTAATTTTAATCACCTAGCTAGGCGCAAAACCCTGTCTTTGCTCGAAGTTTTAAACAATTCTTCTGGCCTAGGTTTTAAAGTGGAGACACAAAAAAAGATACAGAAAGTTTTACCTTTAATAAAAAAACATTCAAGCGAAGCTAGGGATAAAAGCGCCAGTGAGATGTTTTTGAATATTTTAAACGATACCGGACTGTTGCAGTATTTAATAGAAAAAGGGGACTATAGACAGGACTGCGCAATTTTACTTAATCAATTTTTAAAGAGGATTAAAAGCTTTGAATCTAATTCTTCTGATAAGAGCGTCTCCGCCTTTTTGGAGGAATTGCAAATGGAAATAGATGCAGGTGAAACCGGTAATATTCCTATTGATCTTGATGTTGGTCCAGAGACGATCAAGGTTATGACCGTTCATGCTGCTAAGGGTTTGGAGTTTAAATGTGTATTTATTACTCACTTAGTAGATAAGCGTTTTCCCACAATAGAGAGAAGAGAGGCCTTGCCCTTGCCAGATGATTTAATAAAAGAAGTTCTTCCCGAGGGCGATATTCATATAGAGGAAGAGAGAAGACTTTTTTACGTGGCTTTAACTCGCGCTAAGGAAAAAATTTTTCTTTCTTGGTCGGCTGATCACGGAGGAAAAATTTTAAAGAAACCCTCTCAATTTTTAGTAGAAACAGGTTTTGTTTCTGATCCGAATGGTCATTTAAAAAAGAAAGTAGATAAAAATAAAACTGATTTATTAGATTTGGAAAGAAAGGAGAAGAAGGCACAATTTGTAAAAAATTCGGACAAACTTCCTATTCCCACAACTTTTTCATATACTCAGATTATGACTTTTATTAATTGTCCTTATCAGTATAGGTTTGCCCATATTTTAAAGGTGCCTAGTAAAGGAAAATCAGTTTTTTCTTTTGGAAAAACTCTTCATGGTGTTTTGGAAAAAATGTTTAAAATTATAAATAATCGTAGGGAAATGAATCAGGGGAATTTATTTGAAAATAAAAATTGTAACAATAAAGAGTTAATTACTTTAGAAGAAATATTTAATCTTTATGAAGAGAGTTGGATTAATGATTGGTATGAAAGTAAAAAAAGTAAAGAAGAGTATTTTAAAAAAGGAAAGAAAATTTTAAAAGATTTTTATAATAAATATAAAGATTCTTGGCCCGAGGTGATTCTTTTAGAAAAAGGTTTTAATTTCAAAATAAATGTTGATGGAGAACATTGCGCCATTAGAGGGGCCATGGACAGGGTTGATCAAGATGGAGATGAGATAAAAATTATAGATTACAAAACCGGACAAATGCCAAAAGATGGTAAATTGGTTTTTAATAAAAAATTACAACTTTTAATATATCAGATAGCGACGCGTGATTTGTTTAGACAAAAAGTGAAATCTTTAAGTTTTTATTATTTGGAAAATAATAAAGAGATAGAATTTTTAGGAGGTGAAAAAGATATAAAAAAGGCAGAAGAAAAAATTATAAAGACCATTCAAGATATTAAAAAAGGAGATTTTTCTCCTAAGTCAGGACCACTTTGTAAATATTGTGACTTTAAAGATATTTGCGAGTATAAGAAGATATAAATTGTTTTTTTTAGAATTTTATATATAATAAAAACTATGGATGAAGAAACACAAGAAAGAATAGTATCGGGAAATGAGAAAGATGATGATAAATCATTAGATTTTACTTTGAGACCTCAAAGAATAGAAGAATATATTGGCCAAGATAAGGTAAAAGATAACTTGAAAATTACTATTCAGGCAGCTAGACAGAGAGGCGACATTATTGAACATGTGCTTCTTTATGGAGCGCCCGGCTTAGGGAAGACTACCTTGGCTCATCTAATTGCTAATGAAACTGGTTCTCAAATTAGAATAACATCTGGGCCTGCTATTGAAAAAAGCGGTGATTTAGCTGCTATTTTAAGCAATCTAAACGAAGGCGATATTTTGTTTATTGATGAGATACATAGACTTAATAAGGCAATTGAAGAAATTCTTTATCCAGCCATGGAGGACTATGCCCTAGATATAATCATAGGAAAGGGCCCTTCAGCAAGAACCGTTAGGATAGATCTTTCTCGTTTTACTATAATCGGAGCCACTACTAAAATTAGTCAATTGTCAGCCCCTTTGCGTGATCGTTTTGGAATTCATTATCATCTTGATTTTTACAGACCGGAAGAAATCGCCAAGATTGTAGATAGAAGCTCTAGAATATTGGGGGTTAAAATGGACAAAGAAGCCAGTCAAACCATAGCTGAGAGAGCTCGGCGTACTCCAAGGATTGCAAATCGTCTTTTGAAAAGGGTTAGGGATTATTGCGAGGTTAAAGGAGATGGGTCTCTGGAAAAGAAAATGTGCTTAAAGGCTTTAGACATGTTGGAAGTGGATAGTTTGGGCTTAGATTGGGTTGACAGAAAGATTTTAGGGGCTATTATTGATAAATTCAATGGAGGTCCGGTTGGATTAAATACTATTTCTGCTGTCACCGGCGAAGACACGGCTACTATTGAAGATGTTTATGAGCCATATTTAATGCGACTTGGTTTTTTAGACCGTCTTCCCAGAGGTAGAGTAGCCACTTACTTAGCTTATGAGCATTTAGGAAAGGAAAAACCAAAACAGAGTAATTTAATTTAAAAAATGTGTTTATTTTTTAAATTTTATATAAAATTTATTTGTCCCTTGAAATTTTAACCAAAAAAAAGAAATATAAGTAATTTTTGAAAGGAGGGAGTTATTTTTTTTATTTTAAATTAAAAATTTAAAGTAAATAACATAAAGGAGGCAAAGATGTCTGGATTTAAAAATGTAGGAGCAATTGTTGGAAAGACTAAGGATTTTATGGTCATATCTAAGCGGAGATTATTTTTTAAAGTTGATAAAAGAAGTATTTCAACGGCATTGAAGCCGATATTGGAGTTTAATCACCCAATGCATCGGAAGGCTTTTGAAGAATGGTGCAGTGAATATGCTTCTTGGGCAGATTGTCCATTTTTAGGTTTTTGTCAAAGAGTACAAAAAAAATTCGATTTTAAAAAAGGAGGATCATGCCTTAGTTGTCAGGTAATTTCAGATGAGCTTTATCAGGATAAAAAATTTGTTGACTTTATTAATTTCTATTCTGCTAAAAATGATGCTTCCTTGGCGCGAGAAATTGACAGCGGAAAATTTTTTCGTGTTGAAGATATTAAACCCATAATGGACTTGTCTTTAATTCAAGTATCTTCAGATGATTATCAGTTTGTCAATTTTGAGCCTGCTTATGGTTGGCCGCTATTCGATGAAAGCTTTAAAGTTGTTAATAAAGTTCAAAAAGATATTGGGCCGGATTTTAATAGATCTTTGGTTGAAAGGACTGAATTGAAGAGAGTAGAAAATTTAGGTAAAACTGATGAAGACGGCATTAATACTGATGAAAATAATTCTGTTTCACCCGAAGAGTCTTTGGCTGAAAGCGGTCACGAATCAGAGAAAAATTATGACTCCTCTAAGGATATCGTTGAAAGTCAAACCGCTGATATAGGGGAAGAAGAAAAGGTTCATGATACCCGATCATTTTTTTATTTATTTTTAGATGGTAATAAGACAGAATTAAAAAGAATGACCGTTGTTGACGCTTGTGCCCTAGCCCTTGTCGTGAGTAAAAAAAAGGGGATGAAAATTAGCCTTTTTAAAAAAACAAAAAACGATGAGAAAGAAATTGACTGGGTAAATCACAGGTTGACATTTAATGAGGATTTGCCTGATTTTTTAAAAAAGGCTGAAATAAAAGATATTAACCCTAAGGTAAAAAAATCTATCTCTGGGACAAGTGAGAAACCTTTGCATGGAGCAAGATATTTTCGTTTAGAATGGCCAGGGGGGAGCCTTGGTCCTGTTCAAATGTTTATTCCGGATGCTTATGAGATGGCAGTTCAAAAAGCACAGGAAATTGGAGATTATGACGTAGTTAAACTTTTTAAAGTAACCCTGAAAGACGGAAAGGAGAAAGAGGTTGCAAAATGGTTTAAAAAATTAAAATCAAATAAGCTGACAAGTCAGAAAAAAGAAGATACAGAAGTATCATCTCAATCTTCTGGCGGTGCTACTGGATTAGAAAAACACAAAAAAGGAAAAACTATTAAGATTTCAGGAAATTTTTCCTTTACGTTTAACATTAATATTGACATTGAATGAGAGTTTTATAAATGAAAGAAGAAATTACGCAGGAGTAGTCGCATTATATGTGGCTACTCCTTTTTAATTTGGATAAATTTTAAAAATAGAAAGGCCGCCTAAGAAGATAAGCGGCCTTTATTTAATTTAAAGGGGTTGTTTCGTTTTCTTTTTTTAAATCGATGCAATTTTTTTCGATTTCCTGGTCTTTTGTTGGCGAGCTAATGATATTAAAAACGTTCAGTAAATCTGTTTCTATGGAATTAACTCTCATTTTTATTAATTCCTGTTCGCTTGATAAGATTGGTAATTTAGTGTTTTCAATACATACTTCCACAGCCCTTTTTTCTTCGACGCTTAAATTAAATGCCTTTTTGATTTCCCTAAATACTTTATGGGCCATTTCTTGGCTGTAGATGGGGTCGGAAAATAATTCTCTTCCGTAAAAACAGCCGAATAAATTACCCTCTTCGTCTTTTTGGGCCTGGAAATAGATTTGGGGCAGTAAAATTATCACGATTCCCTCCTTTTTAAAGGTTCGGTCCTTTAGTTAAAAGTGTCTATGGAAACTTTAATAAAAAGAATTATTCCTGTCAAACCCTTGATTTTTTTAGGACAGGGTGTTATTATCTTGAAAACAAGTAATTAAATTAATCACCTATAATAAAACTTTTAGTATTCATTTCTAGGGATTTGTTCTTAGAAAGAGGTGGCTAAAAGACTCCTTTAATACAAAAAGGGGTTATAAGGCTTTTTTTTATTTATAAAACATGAAAAAAAACCTTTTTAATATATGATAAAAGAACAAGAAGACAAAAATAAGCAAGATTTTAGTAAGCTATTGGAAAAAGATACAATAGAAGTGCCAAAAGTAGGTGATATTGTGACTGGTATAGTTATTTCTTCATCAAAGTCGGAGGTAAAATTGGATATTGACGGTGTTTTGGTTGGTGTCGTAAGAGGTCCTCAACTATATGATGAATTAGATGAATACAGCGAGTTAAAGCTTGGGGATCAGGTGGATGCCACTGTGATGGAAGAAGAAAATGAAAACGGTGAATTAGAACTTTCATTTAAACAGGCTGGGCAAGAGAAGGCATGGAGTACTTTGAGAAAATCTTTTGCCAACAAAGATGACGTTTTAGTAAAAATAATAGAGGCAAATAAAGGTGGTTTAATAGCACATTATAAACAAATTCCAGGATTTTTACCTGTTTCTCAACTGTCTCCTGAAAATTACCCAAGAGTTAGTGGTGGTGATCAAGGTAAAATTTTAGATAAATTAAAAAGTTTTGTAGGCATTGAATTAGAAGTAAAGGTTATTACTTTAGAAGAAGAGGAAGATAAAATTATTTTTAGTGAGAAAGATGTTTGGGCTGAAAAGCAGAAAGATGTTATTGCTAAATACGAGGTAAGCACTGTTATTGAGGGTAGGGTTACTGCGGTTACTGATTTTGGAGTCTTTGTTAGTTTTGATGAAAAAATGGAAGGCCTTATTCATATTTCCGAATTAGCCTGGCAGAGGATAGATGATCCGTCTGATTTTTATAATGTTGGTGATAAAATTAAAGCTAAAGTTATAAGCGTAGAAGGGTCTAAAATATTTTTAAGCGCCAAGAGGCTTAAAAAAGATCCTTGGGAAGAAGCTGGAAAAAAATATAAAGTCGGACAAGAAGTAGAAGGTGAGGTTATGAAGATTAATCCGTTTGGACTTTTTGTGAAACTAGATAAATCAATACACGGATTAGCCCATATTAGTCAGCTAGGTATTACTAAAGGGGAAAAATTGGATGATAATTTTAAATTAGGGGAAAAGTATAATTTTAAAATTACCTCTTTAGTTCCAGAAGAGTATCGTTTGGGTTTAAAAATGTTTGATAAAAGTAAAAAAGTTAAAGAAGAGAAAAAAGAAGAGAAAAAGAAAGAAGGTGGTAAAAAAGAGGAATCTCCAAAGGACTCAGGTGGAGATAAAAAAAAAGAATCTAAAAAAGATAAAACTGAAAAATAAATCAAATAATTTAAAGTTAAATCTTCATGGCCGATACTAGTCTTTAGGTGCAGTGTTTGTTATACTTATTTTATATAATTTATTTATTTTAATATTTTTTTATGAAGAATTTAGTAAAAAATTTCTTGATATTTTTTATAGTATTTTTATCAATTGCTTTATTATTTAGCTCTTTTTCTGGTTTTCAGAGCAAAGATGATGACAGGGGTATAAATTATTTAGCCGAAAAAGTTCAAAATGAGGAAGTTTCAAAGATATTAATTCAAGGCGAGGAGGTTACGGTTACTTTGAAAAATGGAGAAGAGCAAGAGGTGAAAAAAGAAAAAGAGGAATCTCTTTCAGCTACTCTCAGTAATTTAGGAGTTGGTTCTGATAAAATTTCTCAAATTGATATAGTGGTTGAAGAT
>JAIOTG010000091.1 GCA_021106995.1 bacterium | reverse complement strand
GGTTATTATAAAAACGCCATTGGGTAAAATAATACATACAGGAGATTTTAAAATTGATTATTCACCTGTTAATGATAAGCCGGCAGATTTAAATCGTATAGCACAAATTGGAGGAGAAGGAGTTATGCTTTTAATGTCTGATTCTACCGATGCTACTCACGAAGGTTATCAAATATCAGAATCATCCATTGGTAACGAAATGGACAAAATATTTGAGAATGCCGAGGGAAGGATTATAATAGGAACTTTTGCGTCTCAGTTAAGTAGAATACAAAAACTTTTTGATTTAGCGGCTAAGTACAAAAGAAGAGTTTATCTTCAAGGAAGAAGCATGAACGATAACGTTGAGATAGCTCATAAGATCGGATATTTAAAATTTAACCCCAGTCTTTTAGTCGAAAAACCTCAAGAATTAAAAAAGATACCTAGAAATAAGTTAGTAATAATTGGAACAGGAGCTCAGGGCGAAAGCAATGCTTTTTTGGCAAAAGTGGTAAACGGAGAACATAGAAATATAAGTTTATCCGAGGGTGATACTGTTGTTTTTTCTTCTTCTGTTATTCCGGGAAATGAAAGAACAATACAAGGCTTAAAAGATGCTATGACCAGACAAGGAGCTCATATAATTCATTACGAAATGATGGATGTTCATGCCGGTGGTCATGCTAAGGCGGAGGATTTAAAGTTAATGATGAGATTGTTAAAACCTGAATATATGATGCCTATTGAAGGAAACCATTATTTACTAAAAGCTCACGGTGATTTAGCCGAGCAAGTTGAGATTCCTAAAGACAATATTTTTATTGCTGATAATGGACAGGTAGTTGAGTTTAAAGAAATTCAACCTGGAAAAGTAGTTGGTAATTTAACCGACAAGAAAGTAATGACTGATTATGTAATGGTTGATGGTTTGGGAGTAGGTGATGTTTCCAATATTGTTCTAAGAGACAGGAAGGTTATGTCAGAGGATGGAATGGTAGTGGTGATTGCTACTATAGATTCTAAAACCGGTGATGTGATTGGAAATCCTGATATTATTTCAAGAGGATTTGTTTATATGAAAGAACATAGGGAATTAATAGAGAGTACTAGGATGAAGGCAAAAAAAATAGCCCAAAGCAATGATAGTAGGACGTTAGCAGAGGTTGATCATATTAAAAATAGAATTCGAGATGAAATAGGTCAGTTTTTATTTAACAAGACTAACCGAAGACCAATGGTTTTACCAGTGGTAAATAAGGTCTAATAACCACTGGAGATATTCTTTTCTACTTGAGGCCATATTTCCATTAGTCTATTTTCAATAAACTCAGTATTATCTTCTTCTGATATTTTCCCTTTTTCTATGAAGTATTCGATGGTTTCGTTTACATATTGTCTATAAGCATCCACGTCATAGCCCCCCTGTTCCTCCATTTTCTTTTTAACTAAGTTTAATACTTCTTGAATAATTACTTCCATATTTATTATTTACTATTTATTTTTCAAGTAAATTATATAGCTATTTTTTCTTTCTGTCCATTGATTTATTCTAATGGATCTTTATTTTTTTGCCCCTGAATAGGTTATGGCTTGCAATATGTTCCATTCTTCAGTTGTTTCCGGCACTTCATTATACACCCATTTAAATATTCTTATTCCATTTTTTTCTGACTCTAGATTTCTATTTTGAGCAGTTTGTCTTAATCCGTAAGACATTATTTTAATTGCAGCTTCGTCGTTGATATTATTTAAATCAGGAGACCGATCATATATTTTTCCAAATTCTTCCATGGCTCTTTGCTCAGCCTCTGTATTAACTTGAGATGGCCATCTTCCGTTGGCTATTTTAACCATATCGGTTAATTCTTCTTCAGTTTCTGGTAATTTTCCATAAGCAGATTTAAAGGAATAAATTACAGCCGCCCTCTCACCTTCCCCTAGTTTTTTAGTGTTGTCGTCTATCCCATAAGTTATAAAGTTGTTTATAGTCGAACGTATTTCTTCAGCAATATTTGACATATCGGTCACTAAATCCCTTAAATATTTAATTTCATTTTGCTGTTCCTTGATAATATCTCTTAATTCTTTTATTTCGTTTAATATGTCATTTAAATTATTATTACTTAAAAGGCCAGCTCTTTCCTTGATTTCTACTATTTGTTTGTCATTATTAATTTCTTCTTTATAATAAGTCTCCTTAGATAGACTAACTATAATTTCATTACTATAAATTCCACATTTTCCTCCTAAATATTCACAAACTCTAACATAATAATTTCCATCGCCATTAAAAGCGCTTAGGGTGTCTGTTCTTTGGCTGGGACTTGAATAATAGTGATATTTATCACCACTCCTAGTTGGGTAGGTAGCATCAGAATTTTTACTCCAAATTACTTTAAAGCCTTTTGCAGAATATCCATCCATGCTCCATTCTATGCTTTCACCTTCCCCGCTTAAAGTTATTGAATTAACCACTGCTTCTTCATTGGTTGAATTTGAAGAGTAGGTTGCTTTTGAAACATTAGTCAGCCCAAAGACAATAGCTATTCCCAAAAACGAGATGATCATTAAGTTAATTTTTTTCATAAAATTTGTATTAATTTGTATTAATTATTTTAGTTAAATATTTTAATAGTTCTAAATGATTTTGAAAAATTTTGTCAGCTTTTTTTAGATGGTTTTTATTTAAGGTGGTTTTTAGGGCAAATGTTTTAATACCGGCTTTTTTTGAGCTTTTTATTCCAAGTGGAGCATTTTCTATTACTATAATAACCCTTTTTTTTACCCCTAATTTTTTTATTGCTTTTAGATATGGGTCTGGGTTGGGCTTACCTTTTAAAACATCATCCCCGGTTACCACTACTTTAAATATTTCTTTAAAATTTTTATTTATAATATTCAAAACAAATTTTTTGTTTGCGCCACTGACTAAGGCTAATTTTATACCACGTTTTTTTAATAGTTCAATTAATTTTATAATCTCTGGATAGACATAAATTTTAGAGATTTTTTTTAATTCTTCTTTTTTTATAGAATGAATTTTGTTTTCTTCAGCTACGCTTAATTTTTTGGAATGTTTTTTTAAGACAGCTCTAATTGTTTGCTTATAGGGCATTCCTTCGAGGAGGGCCATTTCTTCTTTTGTTGGAAAAACGTTTATAGTTTTAAAGGCCTTTTGCCAGCTTGCAATTTGGTGTTTTATGCTTTTAATCAACACTCAATCCATGTCAAAAATAATTGCTTCAATGTTCATTTTTAACTAATTAAATTATTATTTTCCCTTTAATTTTAACAAATAATTTAATGATTGTAAATTAAGATTCTTTATTGTTTTCTTTGTATAATTTTTCCAGATTATTTGTTTTGTTTTTTTTATTTAGACGTGAAAAAAACCTAGATGATTTTAATTGTTTTAAAGCATAAATTTTTTTAACAGGAGGTAAATTGAAAATTATACTGAATAATTTACGAAATATTTCATGGCTCCAGGAATCAAAATTATCAAAAATATAATTTTGGAGCTTCCCAGTTTCAACCGCATTCATAAGACATCTTTCAAAAGAATCTTTTGGTGTGTAATTTATATCCTTTTTTCTCTTTAATTTTATACTTTTTGTTGGACAAAATCTTTTACAGACACCGCAACCAATACATTTATCCATGTCGACAATAGCAATTTTTTTACCAGCTTCCTCTTGTAAATTAATGGCATCCACAGGACACTTATTAACACAAATACCACATCCAATACATTCCTCATTGTTATTTATAGCAAGAAAGTTAGATTCAAGATTCGCTTTATAGCCAGTACGTTTATATCCTATAAGGGCTTCGCAACAACAACCGCAACAATTACAAATCCAATTTACATTATTTTGAACATTGTCTCCAATTTGAACCAGACCTAGGTCCATACATTTTTTAATTATTTTCATCGCTTCTTTTTTGTTTATTTCTTTTGCAACTCCGTGTTTAGAAAGACTTTTAGCAGCACTATTAAGGGTTAAGCAGACTTCTTGGGGCATATCGCAGGCTTTTCCAATATGTTCCATTTTATGTCTACAGTAACAGGTTCCAACAGTAATACAGCTCGCTGTTTTTATTATTTCTGAGGCTTTTTCGTAATCAAGTATAATTGATCTATCTTTTTCTTCAATCATGTCCTCATGAACAATTGTTCTTGTAATTTGGGTGTTTAGCCCGAAAAGTTGAGCTACAAAATCTTCCTCAACGTTGAGGTATTGATAAAAAAGTTCTGATAAAATTTTTCTATCAAACTTACCATCGGTTCTCATTAATGAAAATTCAAAAAAACCAGCCATAGTTGGAGCTAAAATAAATTTTCTCTCTCCCTTATCCTCTATATCTAAAACAATGCCTTTATCTGCTAATTTGTTTAAAATATTCTCTGTTTCTTTAATATTTTTGTCCCATCGTTTTGATGCTTTTTTAATAGTAAATGGCTGTAAGGGAAGTTTGGAAACCAATTCGGCCTCTTTTTCAGAAAAAAGTATTTCTAATATTCTGTATAGAGATTTTGATTCTGGCGCTCCTTGAGCAGGAGCATCAAGTCTTTGTTGAAGGCTTTTGTAACTGTTTTGTATAATATGTCCCATATAGTTTATTATGAATAAGAATTTGTTTAATTTATTTTAGCACATATTAAACAAATTTTAAAACTACAACACGATTTAATATTATTTGACATTAGTTCGATAAAAAATTAAGATTAATTAACTTTAATTTTATAATTTAATTAAATTTTATGTCTTTATCTGTGGGAATAGTTGGCCTTCCTAATGTTGGCAAGTCCACACTTTTTAATGCTTTAACAAAAAAACAGGTTGAAGCGTCAAATTATCCTTTTTGTACAATAGATCCTAATGTGGGAGTAGTTAAGGTTCCCGATGAAAGACTTGATAAAATAGCAGAAGTGTCAAAGCCAGAAAAAGTAATACCTACTTTCGTTGAGTTTTATGATATCGCCGGTTTGGTTAAAGGGGCTAATCAAGGAGAAGGTTTGGGAAATCAGTTTTTATCACACATTAGGGAGTGTGATGCTATTTGTGAAGTGATAAGAGAATTTAAAAGTTCAAATATTATACATGTTGACGGTAAAATAGATCCTAAAAACGACAAGGAAGTTATTGATACAGAATTAATGCTCGCTGATTTAGCCACTGTTATTAAAAGATTAGGAAAAGAGACAAAAACATCAAGAAGCGGTGATAAGGAGGCTGTAAAAACTAGAGATGTTTTGGAAAAAATAAAAAATAATTTAGAAGAAGGAGTTCCTGTTCGTAGTGTAGAATTAGAAAAAGAAGAAAAAAAGATAATTAAAACTTTAAATCTATTAACAGATAAGCCAATAATATATATATTAAATATCGATGATTCCAATAGTGGCGAAATTGAAGGCTTGGAGAATGTTGTAAAATTAAATGCAAAACAAGAACAAGAAATTGCTAGTTTAGGAGAAGAGGAACAAGAGGAATTTATAAAAGAGCTAGGTCTTGAGCGAAGCGGTTTAGACCGATTAATAAAGGCCTGTTATGATTTACTTGGTCTTATAACTTTTTTCACAACCGGAAAAGATGAAACTAGAGCTTGGACTGTTACTAGGGGCTCATCTGCTCCGGAGGCTGGTGGAAAAATACACACTGATATTAAAGAAGGTTTTATTAGAGCAGAGGTTGTTGCTTGGCAAGATTTTATTGATGCCAGGGGAGAAGCTTTGGCTCGTGAAAAAGGCTTAATAAAGACAGAGGGTAAGGATTATATAATTAAAGACGGAGATATTTGTCATTTTCTTCATAACAAATAAACCCCCGCTATATTTTTTTAGAACAGGGGTTTTAAAATTTTACAGAGAGAGGTAATTTAATTTTTAGATAACTCGACTTGAGCTCAATAGCCTTGTTTTTAACTCTTTTCTTTTTTTAAAATTATTATTTCTCTATACACCCTTTGATTATCTCTACTGTAAATAATGGTATTTCTCTTGCTTGTTATAAAACCTTGAAAATTATTTTTATTTTGTAGTGGATTGATAATTTTAAGTTTGTTTAAATTGGGATTTATAAAAGTTTCTCCTTTTTCAAAAACAGGCCAAACCATAACTATTCTTTTATCTGGCTTTAATATTTTTTCAAATTCTTTTAAAGAATTTGAATAAAGATTTTCTAATTCTTTAATTATTTTTTTAAAGTTAATTTCTCCTCTTTGTGGTCCTAAATAAGGCTCTGTTACTATCCCATCAACCGAACTTTGTTTGATAATTTCTGTAAGTTTTTTAGAAGAGTGTTTGTATAGATTGTGATTTATATTTTTTAAACTATATTTTTCTTTTATCCAGTTAATGTTTTTTTCACTATTTTTTATAGCCCTTTCTGAAATATCGGATCCAACTATATTTTTATAATCCATAAGCATTGCTTCGGTTAAAATGGTTCCAGATCCGCAAAAGGGATCTAGTATTAAACTATTTTTTTCCTCATTAAGACTACATAAATTAAGCATTATTTGGGCTAACTTTGGTGGGATCATTCCAGAATAATCATCTCGGGCTGGTCGGCCATAATCCCTAAAAGATAAACTTCTAAAATCTTGAACACAGGAAGTTTGTCCAATTATAATTTTATCTTGATCTCCGCATAGAATTATTTCAACCCCCCCCTTGGTTAATTTATTAGTTTCAACAACAACGCTCGATAGACTTTTCTCTCTACTAGTCACCAATCTTGAATTTATACCAATTTCTTTGAGATTCTTTTTTATTTCCATACCAATTTTTTTGATGTTTAAATCAATTTTTCCATATTGAGATAATCCGAATTTTGTTTTACCTTCAAGATTGTTAGCTTTTATTTTTATTAAGTCTAAGATATTTTTTTTAATTTCTTCAGTATCTTTTTTTAGCTCTTTTTTTACAACTCCTATTTTTATAATTCCACCTAAATTTTTTATTAGTTTTTCAGGATGAATTTCTCCTGTTTCAAGGGTTATTATTGATTTATTGATAATTTCTATTTTTTTATCTTTAAAAATAGCCAATATTTCAGCTAAAGATAAATTGTGATTTTTTCCTAAGACAAATAAATATTTCATATTTTAATATTATCACTAAAACCTTTGTTTTGTAAAATTGTTTAAATATCAAAGGTTCTTGCATTTTTTTAACATTTATGTTAGGGTATAGTCAAATTTAAAACCTTTTCCATGCTTTTTTAAAGGAGCGGTGCTAAATTAATTAGCACCAAAGGTATTCTCTTAAAAAGTCCTCTGTCTTTGAGAATACAGGGGTTTTTTTATTTTAATATTATATTTAAAATTAAACAATTATTTTATGTCAAAAGTAAAGCAGGAAACTAGAGGTCATTATGAGCTTCTATATATTTTGCCAAATAAATTTACTGAGGAAGAAGTTGGACAAATTCATGAAAAAATAAAAGAAAATCTTGTCCAGAAAAAGGCTGAAATTACCAAGGAAGAAATTTGGGGTAAAAAAAAAT
>JAIOTG010000100.1 GCA_021106995.1 bacterium | reverse complement strand
CCTCCTAAACCAAAATTATTAAACATCATCAATATTGTGTCAAAAGATCCTTGGGAGAAATTTAATTTTTCTAAAAAATTTACATCTCCCAAAACTATTTTCTTAACGCCCATTTTTTTCATAACCTTCATAGCAAAACGAGAATTATCAAGAGCAACCACCTCATGTCCCTTTTCCTGAAAAAAAAGTGCGTGTCTACCAGCGCCTGCTCCAAAATCCAATATTCTCCCAACTACATCCTGTAAAACATCCCTGGACACTTCTGACCAATCATTATAAGTTTGAAAATAACGAGATATCTCATTACCATAATCAATATAATCATCCTCTCTTCTAATATTATAATATATTTCACGACGATTCAAATAATAATTATAATACATCACCCCGAATATGTCAGAAACATATTTTTTTGTTAAAGTGCGCATTAATCAACCCTCCCTTTTTACTTATACGAACATTTCGTTCTAATCTTCCATTCCTTAGTCTTTTTTCCACCAAGCTTTTTTTCTATATAAATGATTAATTTATTTAATGCCTTATATTTTTTTTCAAACTCTTGTATTTCATTAACTTCGATAAATAAATTATAAAAATCAACATCTTTTTTAATTATCCTTCTACCTATTTCCTTATTTTCTTCCTTTGATATTGATTCTATCTTACAAAAAAAATCCAATAATTTTAATATTATTTGATGAGCTATTAAATAGAAGGTAAAAACATCTTTTTTTAAATAAACATTCTCAAGTTTTCTTTTTAAATCATCTAACGAATATTTGTACATTTTTATTTGCTCCTTACTTATTTTCCGATCAACTTCTAAAATATTTTTTGCCCTGTCTATTAAATATTTAACTTCATTATCATTATTATAAACCACCTTTGAATTTAAAAGGATATTAACAGTCGAAGCATGAGAACTATTTTGCTCCTTTTTTAAATAATGTTTAATTTGTTTTACAGGATTTAAAAAATATTCAATTTCAACTCCTTTAATCCAAATATTTCCTCTTTCACGAAAATCAGATTCTTTTAAAATTATATAAATATCAATATCTGAATTTTTATCCATTTTGTTTTTATAATATGATCCAAATATTAAAATAGCGCTTACATTGTTATCGCTTTTAAATTTTTTAATAAAACTATCGATTATCTCTTTATATTTATTATCTTGATTTTTCATAAAAATTTTGATTAAAGGAGTAAATCATCGTTAAGATGATTTACTCCTTTATAACTTTATACTTACCCATAAAAAATAGGTTGTCTTGAAACAAGTAATGGTAAAGTGCTCTGTCTAAAAGGCATACCTTTTGTTTTTTGACGAATTAAGCGAACAAAATTGTTAATTTTTACGACTCGGTTTTTAGGCCTCCCTCTCTCTTTTACTGTTAGTTCATCTTTTCCGATTTCATTATCACCGATCACTAAAATAAATGGTATCCAAAAATTATTAGCGAGTTTTACTCTCTTGCCGACAGTTTCATTTCGATCATCTACTTCAGCTCTAATCTTTTTCTTGCGAAGAATACCGGCAATCTCAACTGCTCGATTAACATGTTTTTCGGATACGGGTATTATTCTTACTTGAATAGGAGCCAACCACAAAGGCAATTGAGGAACTTCCATTTTTTGACTTGCCTCTAAGATTAAATAAATCCATCTTTCAATAGCCCCGATTGAACTATGACAAATTGTACATCCTTCCTGGTTATTGTCTGGCGTGGTATAGGTAATACCATATTTCTCTGCATCTTCCACGTCTAATTGTACAGTAGAGGTTTGACAAGCTCCTCCAACGGAATCAAGTCCTTGAAATTCATGTTTCACCGCCCAATAATGTTTCATATCAGATAAAACTTCAACAATTCCTGGTTTTTTACTATAACGGAGCATTTCCACAATTTGTGACTTATAATCTTCATAAAATTTTTTAACCACACGGAAAACAATTGCATAATCAACCTTCATCACATCAGCAAGATCGGCATAATTACGGTACAGTTCCTTATACTCATCCCATGCTGTCTCAATATTCGGACAAAAACTGTGAATATCGGGCATGGAAAATCCCCGTAAACGACGTAAACCAACCAATTCACCGCTTTTTTCATACCGATAACTTCTAGAAAATTCATAAATTCGAAGAGGAAGGTGTCGATATGATAAGTTTGCATCTCCCACCATACAGAAAAGACCAAAATCTCCTGCGAAACGAAGCACAAATTCCTTTTCTTTATTTCCAGGAGTACTAATTGAATAATGCCTCTCATGGAAAGATTCACCTTGACTACGTATTGCTTTATGATTCCAATCATAAAGAATAGGAGTATCAATTTGCATCGCACCAAAACGATTTAAAGCAATTTCACTAGCCCAATCTTCCATTAAACTATATACAAGCTGTCCTTTCGGATAAAATCGAAAATGACCACTGTCACTAGCGGGCTCATAGTCAATTAACTCCATCTGTCGCATTATTTTAATAGAAGGGGGAGCAACGCCTGGTTTCTTACCAAGAATCTCAAAATTTATCATCTTAATCAAATAGGGATAATCACCACCCAGTTTTTGCTCATAATCAGAAACATTAAAAGATATTTCTTCTCCATCCTGTTTTAAAAGAAAAAAATCTGACTCAATATTTTTTACAACATCTTCTCGGCTCATTTTTCACCTCCATTTATTGTCGAATTTAAAAAAATTGTATTTTTCTAACACTTATTCCAGTATTTTAAGCATATTTAAAAGAACAAATCTCATCTTATTTTTAATACTACTTTTTTTTTATTATTTGTCAATTTTTATCGAAGTAAAAATTGTCTTTTATAGCTATATCAAACAAAAAATGTTTTTGATATAATCATTAAAACCTTGAAAAAACTAATACACTAAGCTATTATTTAAGATAATTATTATAATTTTTAAAAAATAAATATGAATTTGGAAAAAGAAAAAAAAATAGATGAAATTTTAAAAAGAGGGGTAATAAAAGAAATAATACCTGGAAAAAGTGAATTTAAAAAAAAGCTTTTATCTGAAAAACTCCGAATCTATATCGGGGCCGATCCAACTTCAACCTCCCTACACCTGGGTCACGCACAAAACTACCTACTTTTAGAAGATTTTCGTCAATTAGGTCACGAGGTCATTGTTCTGTTTGGTGATTTTACAGCACAAATCGGAGATCCTACTGACAAAGAAAGTGCGAGAAAACAACTGAGTGCTGAGGAGGTAAAAAATAATGTTAAAGACTGGGTAAAACAGATTAAACCTTTACTAGATTTTGAAGATAAAAAAAATCCTCCCAAAATAGTCTACAACAACGACTGGCTAGCTAAACTTTCCATGAAAGATGTAGTGAACTTAGCCTCAAATATAACTGTCCAAAGAATGCTCGAGCGAGACATGTTTGAGAAAAGGATAAAAGAAGAGAAGCCAATCTATTTACATGAATTTATGTATCCCTTAATGCAAGGCTATGACAGCGTGGCCATGGACGTTGATGTAGAACTTTGCGGATCAGACCAGATATTTAATGCTTTGATGGGAAGAACATTACAAAGAAAATATAGAAATAAAAATAAAATAGTAGTAACCACAAATTTGGTGGCCAACCCAAAAAGTGGAGAGCTTATGTCTAAAAGCAAAGGTACTGGAATATTCTTAGATAATTCTGCTTTTGATATGTATGGAGCGATTATGTCTCAACCAGACGAAATGATTGAAGTTTTATTAATCAGTGATACTCGTCTTCCTCTTGATGAAATTAAAAAAATTACAACAATGAACAATCCCCGTGATGCTAAAATGAAAACTGCCTGGGAAATTACAAAAATATTTCATAGAGAAAAAGAAGCAAATGAAGCCGAGGAACGTTTTGTAAAACTTGTTCAAAAAAAAGAAGTCGCTGACAACGTTCCTGAAATCAAAATAAAAGAAAAAAATATAAATTTGTTTAATCTTTTAAAAAAATGCCTTAAGGGCGAAGTAAGTAATTCTCAAATTAAACGTTTAATAGAACAAAACTCTATAAAAATAGACGAAGAAACTAAAAATAATTTTGAAGAAGAAATAAAAATATCAAAAAAAGGTTTTTTATTAAAAGTTGGGAAGAAAAAATGGTTTAAAATAATCTCTTAAATTTTTTATTCAAACAAATTGGTCGACAAATATTTCTCTCCTCTGTCTGGAAAAATTACCACTATATTTCCTGTTTTTATTTTCTTAGCTATATTCATGGCCGCACACATAGCCGCGCCACTACTCATTCCCACAAAAATACCCTCTTTTTTTACAATATCACGAGTCATTTGAAAAGCTTCTTCGCTCTCTATCATTATAGTCTCATCAATCTGATTAGGGTTATAAATTGCGGGAATAATTGCTTCCTCCATATTTTTAAGCCCTTGAATATAGTGCCCTTTAATCGGATGAGCGCTTACTATTTTTATATTAGAATTTTTCTCTTTTAAATATTTACTTACCCCCATTATAGTTCCAGAAGTGCCTAGAGCAGAAACAAAATAATCAATCTGGCCCTCTGTTTGAATCCACATTTCTTCAGCTGTAGTTTTGTAATGCGCTAATTTATTATATTCATTGGAAAACTGATTGGGCATAAAATACTTATTTGGATACTCACCTGCCAATTCTTTAGCCTTTCTAATAGCTCCATCTGTTCCGGATTCCTTGTCAGTTAAAATAACACTGGCTCCAAAAGCCTTTATCATTTTTACTCTCTCCTTAGAAACAGCACTACTCATAACTATCTCAACTTTATAGCCTTTTACAGAACCAATCATGGCAAGGGCGATTCCGGTGTTTCCAGAAGTGGGTTCAATTATTGTTTTATCTTTAGTTAAAGAACCATCTTCTTCTGCCTGTAAAATCATCCTAAGAGCTATTCTGTCTTTTATGCTCCCACCTGGATTAACCCCTTCTATTTTCGCAAAAATGTTAACTCCCTTATTTTGATTAATTTTATTAATTTTGACCAAAGGGGTATTTCCAATAGTTTTAAGGATATTATTATAAATCATATTTTTTTTATTAATTAATATTATAAATAATAAAACAAACAAAAACTTTAATCAAATAAATAATAACTTGACAAAATATCTTAAAAATATTAAATTAGACAATTAACTTAATCAAAAGAACTTTAAAAATTTGAAAGGGGAATATAAAAATTGAAAAAAATAATTTTTTTTCCGGGATGGCCCAAAATGTTCTTGCTTATGCGAGATTTTATCAATGAATTAAAAAACTTCCACCTCACCAAAATATATGGTAAAGATAAAATCGTAATCGAAAAAAATGAAAAGTTGATATTAATTAGCTACTCTGCTGGTGTCATTCCGCTTTTTAAATTTGCTTTTAAAAATTTAAAAAATGTTGAAAGAATAATTTTAATAGCACCAGCCGGCACAATTCACCGAAACTTCTTCTCTCATTGTTTTGCTTTTTTTAAAGAACTAAAATATTTTTACAGCTTTGATAAGAAAAAAACAAAACAAATACTAAAAGAGGTAATTATTGATTTTCTAAAAAATCCAATTGGATCGATTATTAAAATCTATAAAATAAAAAAATTTCAACTAGAAAAACAAGTTGAAAAAACAAAGAAGGAAAAAATAAAATTAATTAAATTTTATTCAAGTGACGACGACTTCATGTTTAATATCATTACTGGCCTAAGAGATAGGCTTAACAGAATAACAGGAATAGCTTCCGGTCATTTTTCAATAATCCATAATCACAAAAATTACGCTTTAAAAATAAAGAGGGTAATTGAAGAATAAAACAAAGGGGCGAGATAATAAAATATCCGCCCTTTTTTATTTTTTAAGTAAAGGTAGTTGAATAAAGAACGTGGAACCTTTGTTTTCTCCTTTTGATTCTGCCCAAACCTGTCCTTTCTGGGCTTCTATCATCTTGTGAGCAATGTAAAGACCTAAACCGGTTCCTGATATTCCCTGAGTATCTTCAGCCCGACTGTATCTTCGAAAAAGTTTTTTTATAGTTTCTTTTTTCATTCCGATTCCAGAATCTTTAATAGCAATTAATACTCTTCCTTTTTTTCTAGAAACTCTTACCTCCACCTTTCCTTTGGGTGTGTATTTAACAGCGTTGTCTACAAAATTGTTTATCACCTGCCTGACTTTACTATGATCTACTTTAGTTGGATATTTTTTGTATTTATCTGAAATTATAGTTAGTTTTAATTTCTTTTCATTAGCTGTGGGCTGTTGCTCTTCTACTACCCCCTTGGCTAATTCATAGAGATCTAATTCTTTTAAATTATATTCCATTCTACCTTGTTCAATTCTGGATATGTTTAGGTAATCATCAACCGAATCTGACATAGCCCCACTAGCTTCATATATCTTCTCAGCTGCTCCTTTTATTTTCTTAGGAGTTTTGCCGAAAGCACCTTCTTGAATAAGGGAGGCAAACCCTCTTACAGAGGTAAGCGGACTGCGAAGTTGGTGGGCAGCAAAAGACATAAATTCTGTTTTTTGTTTATCCAATTTTTTTAGCTGATTGTTAGCGCCTTTGAGACGGCGGGAGTAAGATTCAATTTTTTTTCTAGACTCCATCCTAGCCCTCATACTCTTAATAAAATAAAGACCAAACAAACCAAAAGAAACGAAAAGCACTCCATTCCAAATATATTCTGATAAACTTCCTGAAATAAAAATATTAGATAAAAGTAAAATAGAAATAATTATTATAAGAGATTGAGACAATAAAGTTTTAATACCAAAAAGCTCATTTTTTATAACAGCGTAAACTATAAAACTCAAAAGTATAATAGTGGAATAATCTCCAAAAACATATAAATTAAAAATATTAAAAAATACTGGAAAAGAAATATTAAATATGGAATTCATTATAAAAAAGAAACTAAAACCCATAATTAAATAATCTACTTTTTTTCTTTGATCACTACTAACAGTGTTCCTTTTCTTAAAAAGCATAAAAAAGTTTAAAATTGTCAAAACAAAAACTTCACCAAAAAAAACCCACTCCCAACCGCCATAAATTATTTCAAGAACCCCCTGATTATTAAGCCAAATATTTTTTATAATAAAAGGGGAAAACAAAACAATGGGCATATTTAAAATACCGAGTATTACGAGAAACAATTTAAGTCCTGAATATCTTTCTTTTTCTTTAAAAAAAATATCAACAAAGAAATATATAGTAATAAAAAAGAGGGGGGTAATACTCCAGGCTCCTTTTATCATCCACAAACCAAGTTCATTCGCCAAAACACGAGCCAAATAGGCAAAATCAACCCACGTAAACATTAAAAGGGTCATTAAAGTAAAAAGTTCGGCTATCTTTTTATTAGGTCCTTTTTTGGTCATTAAATAAATAAGCCAAACACCTGTTATGTTTATTAAAAAAACTATAATTTTATTCAATGTATACAACCACATATTTTAAGTTCCAAAGGTTAATTTTATAAACACAGGTAGATTAAAAGATAATAATATATAATTTCTACGTAAAAACCGACCTTAAAATAATCCTAATAATTTTTATTTCTAATAATTACGTATTCTAAATATTTCTCTTTTTTCCGCATTTATCATCTTCGTAAAATTATTAAAAATAAAACCGTAATTTTGATCTTTAGTATCTTCTTTTTCAAAATCTATATTACTTATTAAACTTTTAATAAGATCGTTTGAATATTTAGAAAAATCAATTTTTTTATCTAATATGGTTATTGTTACTGTATTTATATTATTTTTCTTATCATGATTTATATCCTTAATATCTTTTTTAAAAATATTAATAGCCCTAAAAACTCTGGCTATTTTTTTTATTTTTTCTCCTGTATCCCTATTTTTACAATCCATTAAGGCTATCTCTATAAATATATCTATATCCATCCCTCTACACAGAAGCAACTCTACCGAATCGTTTATAATATCTTCAAAATTACTATTTTTTAATATTCTATTTTGATACAAATCTTCAGCTAAAGCTAAAGTTATTAATTGGTTAAAATACTTTCCTAAGGATAATTGTATTTTTTTATTAAGAAAGGAATAATTAAATAAAGAGAAAATTCTTAAATACTCAATTAACATCTGCCCCCTTGTTTCTTTATTAAGATTTTCATCGAAAAAATCATCTAATATATTAACCATAGAATCAATCAAAAGAGATATTTCTGATAACTTTTCCGGATATTTTTTGCCGAAAGCTTCTTGAATAAAATGTGTACGACAATATTTTTTTCCACTCTCCCACTTATCTGTAACCTGGTTTACAGATTGAGTTAACATTTTTTCATAAATAGAAATAGAAATTTTATCATTAATCTTTAAATTATCTAAAACCTCTTCTATGTCATTAATATTTCGTTTGATATTTTGTTTATATAGTTTAATATTTTTTTTCATATTTATATTATTAATAGCATATTAAAAAACTTAATATTATTATAGCATATTAAAATAATTTTATAAAAAAATTATTTATAAATAAAAAACAATATTTCTTTATAAAATATTGTTTTTTATTTATAAGATTCTTTTATTTTATTCTCCTAAAATTTGAATTTGTACTTTTCTAATCCTTTTTCTATCAAGTTCAAAAAATAAAATCCTCTGATAAGTTCCAAATTGAATTT
>JAIOTG010000068.1 GCA_021106995.1 bacterium | reverse complement strand
TATGGTCGATTTTCGCCTCCTGGTATATAAATGACAAGAATTTGTTTTTCTTGATATATTTCAGGGCTTACGATTGGAGTATAATTTGGGTTGATAATATTACAAATTTCAATCAATTTTTTTTGATAGTTATCTACCTGACTTATTTCAAGCCCAATAGGAGGAAATTGAGGCATGCCATCTTTTTCTTCAATTCCAAGAATAATGTAGCCACCACCCCAGTTATTAATGTCGTTAGCAAAAGCACATATTGAATGCATTATTCCTTCAGGATTCCATCCTTTTTTGAATTCAATTCGTTCAGATTCAACGGTCTCTTTTGCAATTAATTTTTGAATATTAATAGGTAATGCCATATGTTTTTTCAAAAGTTCGAATTTTAGCACTTTGCAATATTAAGATTTTAAACTTTGAACTGACTTTGTTGCGGATTGATTCGTTTATACGAAGAATAAGAAAAATTTATCAAGTTAATTCTGAATACTTTAAAACACCAAAGCCAAAATCAATAAGTCGGTAAAAAAGTTCTTTAAAGTCCAAGTGCTTTTAGCTTTTTTTGAATAAGAGCTGAGCCTTTAGATTCTCTAGGAAATAACCCTTTTTTATCAGTGAAGGAAATTTCTTTGGCAGGATGGTTAACTTTTTTGGGGAACCACGAAGCAATTTTTTGTATATCTGTAAATGGAGGAGATTGAAATATTTTTTTAATAGTTTCAAGATCTTTTCCAATAAGAGTATCAGCTTTTTCTGCGACGATCTGCCAATAAGTAAGAATTGCTATTTCATATTCATATTTGAAACTCTCATGATATTTTTCTAGATGCTCAAGGAGTTCTTCTGAAAGATCCCATAATAAGTCAAATAGGAGATCTACCTCCACTATATTCAGTTTTGTATTATTAGACTCTTTCAGATATATCAGCCATGTGGCTTTTAGGTGTGGAAAACCTTTTTCAACATGTAGCTTACCAAAAAGCTCCAACCAAGTATAATCTATATTCCCTATTAGGTGAGGGTAATCTTTTAATTCTTCTTTCTTTTTCTGCTCCCATTCAGCTTCAAATTTTTCATTAGCAATTTGTTCCTTTTGTTCCTCTTTTTGACGGTAAATTTGCCAAAGTATAAATGCTATTATGGCCAATAAGATGTAAAGTAGAGTCATATGTTTAATTCAATAAAATTGTTTTATCAAATGTCCAAGTTCGAAATGGTGTTCTTGCGAATGTCGGTTCGAAGTTGGACATCTAGCGGGGACGAAGGGACTCGAACCCTCGACCTTCTGCGTGACAGGCAGACGCTCTAACCAGCTGAGCTACGCCCCCAAAATTGAAAATTCTAATTTTTAGTGGACGATGTAGGATTCGAACCTACGACCCCTTCGGTGTAAACGAAGTGCTCTAACCAACTGAGCTAATCGTCCTAATTTATTGCGTTATTTCGTCTTTCCAATAAAATTTCTTTTTGGTTTTTATATACCAGTCGCTGATATTAGAAAATCTGTCTGAAGGCGTGATTATATTAGATATTTTCGCGCCTTTTATATTATTGTCAATCATATAGGAATAAATTGGCTGATAAAGGAATATTGCGGGAGCTTCATCATTAAGAATTTTTTGGAATTCATTATATTTTTCTTTTCTTATATTAACATCATTCGTGGCAAGAGCTTCTTCTAAAAGTTTGTCAGTTGCTTTGTTACTAAAGCTTGATAAATTTAAACCGCCCTTTTTATTTTGTGATGAGTGCCAGAATTGGTAAGGATTAGGATCAAATCCAGTCATTTCTCCATAAAGCAGAACTTCATAATTTTTTTCCTCTATCCTGTTTTTTATTTCTGAATTTTCCAATAATTCTATTTCTGTTTTAACACCAATATTTTCCCAATATTTTTTTATTATTTCTGTAATTTCAATATTTCGTCCAGAATTAACAGAAGTTATGATAACTGTTAGCTCTTTATCTTGTTTTTCTCCATCAATAGTTATTTCTTTATGATAAAATTTATCATCTTCGTTTTTTGCGAATTTTAAACCTTCAATTAATTTTTTGCTTTCTTCTGGATCAAAAATATGTTTTTGATTTTCCTTATCAATCCATTCTGTTTTTAGTATGGGGCTATTAACAATGTTTGCTTTGTTTCCCAATAAATCATCAATTATTTTTTCTTTATCAATTGCTAAAGACAATGCTTTTCTAATTTCTTTATTTTTTGAAAGATCATTTTTGTCTTGATTCAAAAATAGAGCCGTGTATTGCTGTATTGGCAAAGGAAAATTATTAAGATGTTCTTTATTCTTTAATTCCTCTTCCATTTCTATTGGTATAAAACTTAAGCCCTGCACACTTCTTATTTTTAATGCTTCAACAGCTTCAATATACGAAGAGAAAAAAACAAGAGATAAATTTTTAATAAGAGGTTTTTTTGAATAATAGTTATCATTTATTTTTAGCAAATATGATTTTATATTTCCTTCCTCATCTTTTATAAAAGATTCAGCTTCATAAGGTCCAGATCCAACTGGTTTTAAATTATATTTAGCTAAATTAATATTTGTTAAACTAACATCTTCCCAAATATGTTTTGGTAAAATTCCAAAAGTTAAAACAGAAATAAACGGAGCATAAGGTTCTTCAAGAATAAATTTTATTGTTTGGTCATTGATTTTTTCAATGTCTACGCCTCTAAAGCTAACGCCAAGAAGGCTTTTAACTTTTTGATATTTGGACAATTCTACCGTAAAGATCACATCATCAGCTGTAAGAGGTTCATTGTCTTGCCATAACAGATTTTC
>JAIOTG010000063.1 GCA_021106995.1 bacterium | reverse complement strand
AGTGGGAGCTAGTTGTAGTCTTTCTGGAACATGTCAGGACAGGGTTTGTTTATCAGAGGTTTGCGAAGGATTAGCTCCAGCTACTTGTACTTGTACCAGTAGTCCAGTAATTTATTCAGTTAGTCCGACTGGCGGATTTTGTGAAGATGATATAAATGTTTCTTGTAATAGAGATAGTGATTGTGTTACTGGGGATTGTGATAGAAATACGCCTAATGGCGCAGTTGGTAATTTAGTAACTATTGGTGGTTATTATTTTGGAACTGCTGGAAGTGTTGAGTTTGATGGAATTGTTGCCGGGGATCCTTCAAGTGCCAATCCTGCTTGTAACGCTTTTGACAGTTGGACTGATAATCAAATTGTAGTAGTGGTGCCCGGAGGGATACCTGCTACTAGTAGTATTATGGTCGAAAGAGCTGTTGATAGTTTATTTGACACTACTGATAATTTTGTCGGTCCCTCTATACCTGGTTTTTTAAGAAATACAATAGTAAGACCAGGCCTTTGTGGAATTGATCCAAATCATGGACAAATTAATGATGAAATTACTTATCACGGACTTAATTTGTTGGGAAGTGAAGCTTATATGGGATTTTATAGAAGTTATGTTCCTGCTTATGATTCTCAGTTTGCCAGTAATATTATTGGAACAGCAGATGTTCCTAGTGTGGATGTAGGTACGACCACTACTTTTGCTAGTAGTTCCGGTGTTTATGGTAATTATTTAAATTTTCATAAAGACGCAGAGCCTTATACAGGCCCTTACATTACTTCCTTTTCCCCTGTTTTAGGGCCAGCTGGTCAATATGTAACTATTAATGGAAGCGGATTTGGAAGATTCCAAAATAATAGTAAGGTTTATTTTGGGGCTACTACTAGTCCCAATGAAGCTGATTATGATTTTCCTGATGTTTGTGCTGATAGTTTTTGGAGTGATAGGCAGATAATAGTAAAAGTTCCTAGTACCACCTTAGGCGCTAAAATAATTAATATAGATATAGATAGTTGGGGAATAATAAGTACAGACAATGGACGAGTCAGCCCTAGTACTTTTGATCTAACTTCCGGGATCCCTGATCCGGGGGTATGTAAAATAAGTCCGGTCATGGGGCCTAATGGCATACCAGTTAGTTTATGGGGTGAATATTTTGGTAGTGCAACTGGAATAGTTAGGTTTTTTGAAAATCATGATCAGGGGGCGGTTAATATAAGTTTTTGGGGTCCTGAAGCAGACGCAGAGCGTGTAAACACCTTGGTTCATGAAGAAGCTATTAGTGGTCCTGTAAATGTTGTCAGGGGAGCTTCAATAAGTAATGATGTTAACTTTGAAGTTGGTTTTTGTACCGATGCCGGACGAACTCAGGAAGAGCAGGATGACGCTTGCGGTCCTGATATTTGTTGTCCGGCTGGAACTTACAAAGAAGGCCGATGTGCTACCTCTACTGATAATTGTTATATAGATATTCCAAATAGTGTTTTTGAATGGGAATTTAATACTGGTTTTGGAACTACCACTGATGGCGATGGTTCTCTTTATGATAGTTGTCAGGAGAGGAGCCTTGATATTGGCCAATGTACCTCTACTCAAATGTGTCCAAATACAAATGGGCGGTGTTCTTTTAATTCTGTTGGTATAAGTAGTGAAACAGGTGAGTGTGGAGATGTTTATTGTAATGATACTCAAATTTGCACAAGTAGTCCTAACGGTTGTTACTATTCCAATCTTTTAGATAATTGTTTAGAAGATAACGGTGCAGGTAATCCTGTGATTTGCGATGTTGTTTCTACTACTACGGATATTTTGGGCAATACTGTAGATATGTATTGTACCAGTGAAGGACATTGGCATTATAATTCTAATTTAAGTTGTGCCAGTTCTTCTATTTTCACTTGGTCTATGATTCCAGGCGGAGGTTGTACTGATTTTACTGCTAGTGGCGATTGTGATAGTTGTAATTTTGGTTTTTCTTGTATAGATAATGTTGGTTATTGTGGACTAGAAGAATTGGTTTGTGGGAGTGGTTCGAATTGCATAGGAGATGAGTGTATAGTTACCTCTCCAGCTAGCTGTGAGTGTTGTTGTAGATTAGGTAATTCTGAGCAAGATTGTTGTAGTTTTGAAAATCCTCCTGGTTCAGGAATTATTGAGTCTTTGGAGTGTATGGGAAATTGTGGAGAAGACAATGCTGTGGATACAGATACTTATGGCTATTGTTCAGGTTGTCGTATTGATCTTGATGGTAGTACGACCACTATGACAACTGCCGAGATAAATGCTTCTGACCAAGCTTGTGTTTGTGGAGATTCTTTCGGACAATATTGTGATTATAACGCTGACCCTGACGGAGATGGTGAGCCTGATGGGGTTTGTCGTGATTGCAACACTCTTCCTTCAGCTCCGCTTTGTTCAGAGCATAATAGCACTTGTTGTGTTGATGCTATGGACGGTAATGATTGTAGAGGAGAGGTTAGTGAAAAAATTATAACAGCCACTTTACCAGATTATAGTTACTGTGGTTATTATCATTGTGATTTAAGCGGATCAACTTGCGCTACTAGCGCCCCTAGTGTTTATGACCTGGCTAGTTCTACAATTGTTTATCCTAATTTATTTGACGCTACCAGTACCTGTGTTCAAAGGTGTGTTGATCCTCCAGGAGGTTTGGGTGAGAGTTGTGAAGCTCTTGATGATAGTCCTGTTTGCGATACAGGTCTTTGTGATACTCCTTTTCAGTGTATGGTAGACAGTGCTGCTGCCCCTTTTACTCTTATTTATCCTAGTGATTGTGGTTTTTGTTGTTGTGATCCTAATACCGCTGGAATAGATGAGTGTGTGCTAGCTGGTTTAACCGAGACTAATTGTCAATCGAATCAAAGCCCCTGTAGTGGAGATTATCGTGGTTTGTGTTGTGGTTGCAGTGAAGATGATGATTGTGTTGCAATTGGAAACCCGACTAGTGTTGGTTGTGGAAGCGATACTTGTTGTAGGCCCAGGCCAAATGTTACAAGTACTCTTCCTATTCATACTGCAATTGGAGTTTGTTCTAATGCTCAGATAAGCGCCACCTTTGATTCTAAAATGAAAATCCCTAGTTTTACTGGCAATTTTATATTAGTTGGTGAATATGGCGGGGCTTGTCCGGATGAAACGGTTTATTTGGCTCAAAATAAAGATAACTTTAAAGATAGAAATTTTTTCGTAAAACTTTATTATAATATTAAATTAAAAATAAAACATACCTTTACTAGTATTGCCAGAGTTTTCGGATATAGTGCAATTGCCCAGACGTCTAATTATTGTGTTGTTCCCGGAATGGTTACAGGGGAAAATTTAGCCAGTGGAAATAGTAGATTAACCTTCTCTCCTACAAATATATTAGATACTGGTACGACTTATTACGCTATTGTAATTGGTGATAGAGACCTGGATAGCTCAAGAGGGGTGTTTAATTATTGGAACATAGGAATGAATGCTAGTTCCACTAGTCCAATAACTTCTAATTATTCTTTTAATGGTGTAAATTATTCGAATTCATATATTTGGTCTTTTGAGACCATGGAGGATCAGGGAACTGACGGAGTTTGTATAATTGATCATGTTGATATAGTCCCAGATTCCTATTTATTTAAAACAATAGATAATAGTTTAGAGGAAGATGATACAGATCCTAATGATGATTCTGTTTCAAGTAATGGAATTGATAGAGATAAGGTTTTTATAGCCGAGGCTAGAGCGGCAGAAGAATATGATAATCAAATTTTAACACCTTTTCCAGGAATTTATGATTGGGCATGGGATTGGTCTGTGGATAATAGTTTAATAGTTGCCACCTCAAGTCCAGCTTTATTTTCTGCTACTAATAGTAAAAAATTAATAGTGGTTCAAGAGGGAGCGGTTAATGATTATACCGTAGTAAGAGCAGAGGCAAATCTTATAACTGATATTTATTCTTATGGATATGTTAATAATCAGGGAAGCTCAACCGTTTATGTCTTTTTATGTAATAATCCTTGGCCCCCATTTAGTGGAGCTGGCACCTGGGCTCCCTGGGAAGACAATGCTACTAATTGTGTAATAAATGGCTCTGGTTGCGCGGATACTAATTATGAAATTTATTATTGTCGTGATTATGGAGAGGAAGGTATCACGGCTGATGATTTACCAGCCATAGCTAGTGATGAAACTCTTATTATTGGTTCTTCCACTGATAAAAACAAAGAATTTTATTTCTTTAGAGAAAATATTCCAGATGTAAATTATATTACTTTAAATCCTTCGCCCTTTGTTTCTCCGGGTGGAGGTAGTATTACTATTAATTGGAGCGTGGACGCTTTGATTAATGCTAGTAATACCGTAGCTATATATAATGTTTATTATGATACAAACTCAGGAGTGCCTTATGCTAGTGTTTCATCTGTTCCTTCAACTACCCTCTCTGCAACCATTTCTAATCTAACTAACGGGCAAGAATATTGTTTTAGTATAACCGCGGTTTATGAAGATGGTGGAGAAAGCGATTATTCTGATGAAGTTTGTGTTACGCCAAATGATACCTCTGCTTCGGCTCAACCTACTATAAATAATACAATACCATCAGATAGAGAAGTAAGGATTGCCTGGCAGGATAATAGTTCCGGAAATGCTGATTCTTTTAAGATTTATTATAAGGCTACAACTTCTTGCGGTGTTGGTGTTAATTTTGCTGGCTTTGTTGATGTTCCTTATGCTACCAACGCCACTACTACTATTACAGGGCTTGCTGATGGGGTAGAATACTGTTTTGGAATGGTTTCGGTTGATGAATACAATAATGAAAGTTCTATAGTATATGACTCTGCTATGCCTTTTGCTAGCCCAACTAATATAAATTTTACCGGCCTAGGAAGCACCACGATTGATTTAGCTTGGAATTATACCGATACTAGTGGAGGAGGAATAGATTATAATACTGTTTATTACGGTACCTCTTCTTATGAGTATGCTTGGAATGTAAATACTACAAATGATCAAATTCAAATTACAGGTTTGGCTACTGGAACTCCTTACTTCTTTAATGTAGTCTCTTATGATGTTTTTAGTCACAATAATGGATATATTAATGAAGAAAGTATTACCACCCTACCTTGATAAATAAATTACTTAAAAAATATTTTATGTTTGACGATTTGAATCAAAATAATCAATCAGTTCCGTCTCAAAAAAATCAAAATGATCAGGGGCAAAAAGACCTTGGTCAAAAGGATAATAATCAAGAAACACCTACTATTTCTTTTCAAGAGCAACCGAGTTTTGCTCAGTCTGATAAGAAAGAACCTTCTCTTAAAGAGGTTTTAAATCAGGAAAAGGAAAAGAATGAAAAAGCAGAAGATATGTTTTCTTCTTTAGACGAAAGTGGCGCTAAGTTGGAAAATAAGAGCAAACAAACTGCTGGTAATTTTAATCAAGCAATAAAAAATGCTGTTCCTGAGCTTAATAAACAAATAGGCGGTTCTAATAAGGTAGATTCCAATAAAAATCATATTTTTGTTTGGCTGGCTTTACTCGTTTTAGTAGCTGGAATTATTATAATAGGTTTTTTCTGGATTTCTGGAATTTTAAATAATCAGGAATCGCTTGATTTGAATCAGGACCAGATTGAGACTGAGAATTCTTCTCAAAATCAAGATGAAAATAATGACAATCAAGATAGTGTTGATGATGGAGAGAATCTCAATGATCAAGGTGTTGAAGATGACCAGGAAGAGGGAGATGAAATTAATGATTTGCCGAATAACGTTAATCCAGATACTGATGGTGATGGATTAATGGATTATCAAGAAGAGTCAATTGGTACTGACATAAATAATATTGATACTGATGGAGACAAGTTGACTGACTTTGAAGAGTTTATAAACTATAAAACAAATCCTTTTAAGATTGATACTGACAACGATATGCTTAGTGACTACGAAGAAGTTAAACAGTTTAAGACTGATCCCAACTTAAGCGATACTGATGGTGATACTTATTTGGATGGAGCGGAAGTGAAAAACGGTTACAACCCTAATGGAGAAGGTAAATTATAAATTTACAAAATAAGAATTATTGTTATAATGACAATAGATTATTAAAATAATTAGCATATCTATGTTTGGAAAAAAGAAAAAAGATAAAAATGAGGAGAATTCTGAATCTTTTGATGGTCAAAAAAAGGAAAATAATTTTGATAAATTAATTAAAGAAAATGTTTCTATTCACAAAATGCCCAAAGATATTAAGAGAGGTGTTCCTAGAAAAGACCCAGAAGTAAGTAAAGATTTGGAAAAAAAGGTAAAACAAGAAATAAAGAAAGAGAGCACAGGATTTTTAAAAGGTGAAAATAAACCATCTAAATCAAAAGGGGAATCTAGTTGGGACAAAACTAAAGTAATAGGAGCTATTATTATATTTAGTGGAGTAGTTATTTTGTTAGGGGGAATATATTTGGGCTATGTTTATTTTATCAAGCCTAGTGACAATAATCCTGTTGCTTTAAGTCAAAAAGAAACAGAGCTAAAGAGTAAGAATAGTGAAAAAGAGCAGGAAATTTCTAAAAAAGAAGAAAATAAAAACGTAGAGAATAGTCAAGAAAACAAAGAAGAAAAAGAAGTTAAGAAAGAAGAGGCAACAACAAGCGTAGAAGAGAAAGAAGAGGCAACAACAAGCGTAGAAAAAAAAGAAGAGGAGTTAAATGAAAAAGAGAAAATTCAATACCAAGATAACGACAATGACGGACTTAGTAATTTGGAAGAAACCATTCTAGGTTTAGATATTAATAAAGAAGATACTGACGGGGATGGTTATAGTGATAGCCAGGAATTATTAAATTTATATAATCCTAATGGAGAAAATAGTTTAGATAATAATTCTCAGATTAGTACTTATGCGTCAGAAGAATTTTTCTTTTCGCTTTTATATCCTAAAAAATGGATTACACAAGAAGTAGGAAGTAATAATGCTGTTATGTTTAAGGCTCAGGACGGATCTTTTATTCAGGTTATTGTAAGATCTAATGATGGCAACATATCTATTGAGGATTGGTATAATAAACAATTCACTGATAATAAAGAAGAACTAGAAGTGGAAGAAAGAGATAATTGGCAGGGCATTAATAAAAAAGATTCTTCTGTATTTTATTTAACTGATTTAGATAGAAAAAATATTTATGTTATATCTTTAACTTCTCTGTCAAACGAAAAAGCTGAGTATAGCAATATCTTCTCTATGTTGGTAAATTCTTTTGAGATAGAATAAGTTTATAATAATTTAAAATGATTGAAATAAATAATAAGGCAGGTTTTCGTGTAGATTTGAAAGAAGTAGAAGATGTAGTTAAAAAGTTTTTAGATTATTATAAATTAAAGAATTATAAAATTTCCATTGCCCTAATAGACGATGAGGAAATAAGAGAAATAAATAAGAATTACAGAAATCTGGATATGGCGACAGATGTTCTTTCTTTTCCGAGTTCAGAAAAAGAAAAAAAAGAAGATAAATTTTTGGGAGAAGTTTTGATTAATTATAGTCAGACAGAAAGGCAGGCCTCTCATTTTAGTCATACTGCCTGGGAAGAATTTATTTTTATATTAATTCACGGTTTATTGCATCTTTTGGGTTATGACGATTTAAGTAAAGAGGATAAAGAAGAAATGATTAGTTTAGGAGAGAGTTTTATCAAAAAGATGTTGATAGGCAAAAAATAGGGTAATATGATAAAAATAAGTAGATTAATCAAGAGTTTTCGTTACTCAATAAAAGGTCTTATTAAAACCTGGAGAGAAGAGCAAAATCTTCAAATTCAATCTATTATAGCTTTATTAGTTTTGTTTTTAGCTTTTTATTTTAGAATTACTTCAATAGAGTGGGCCTTATTAATTTTTTCTATCTCTCTAGTTTTAACGGTTGAACTTATAAATAGTGCTGTTGAAAGAATTACTGATATCTTAAAACCAAGGATTAACGGATATGTAAAAGAGATAAAAGATATTATGGCAGGTGCTGTTTTGCTTATTTCTATCATGTCAGTAGTGGTAGGTTTTTTAATTTTTTTCCCCTATATTTTTTAATTTATTGTTTATTAGTAATTGTCTATTGATTTTTTTTAATTTTTTTGCTAATATAATTAATGATTTTAATATTTAAAAAAAATTATGTTAAATTGGTTAAAGAAAATTTTTAAAAGTGATTCAAGTGAATCAGAAGAAAAGGTTGTTTCTCAGGAAGAAACATCTTCAATGGATCAATCATCTGAAAGCGAAGAGATAAAGACTGAAGAGACAACAGAAGAAAGTGATCATTCTGAGGCAGGGCAAGATTCTGGTGAGAGTGAAGAGGTTGAGGGCGAAGAATTAAAACAATAGATTTAAAAAACAGCCGATTTTTTATTAAATTGGCTGTTTTTTGTATAAAGGAGTGAGTTTTATTTTTAATTTAAATTATTTTTAAATGAAATTTATAGATACACATGCGCATGTTAATTTTAATAATTTCAGAGATGATGCTGATGAAGTTATTAGGCGCTCTTTAACAGGTAATACCGATATGATATTAGTTGGTTCTGAATTGAGAACTTCTAAAAGAGCTCTTGAATATGCAAATAAGTATGAGAAGGGCGTTTATGCTGCCGTCGGTCTTCACCCCATGCATTTAGAAAAAATAAAAGTAGAAGAAGAAAAGGATGCTAATTTTACCACACAGGCTGAGGAGTTTAATTATGATAATTATGAAAAATTAGCTAAGTCAGAAAAAGTAGTAGCCATCGGGGAGATAGGACTTGATTATAGTTATATAAAAATATCCCCCGAGGCTGAAAATAGTAGAAAGAAACAAAGAGATGTTTTTATTAAGCAGCTTTTGTTAGCGCGACATTTGGAATTACCAGCTATAATTCACTGTCGGGTTGCTCATATAGATTTGCTTCAAATTTTAAAGGATTTTAAAGAGAAATATAAAGATTTAATTCCCAAGGATGAGCCATGGGGAGTGATACATTGTTTTTCTGGGGACGAAGACTTGGCTTGGGAATATTTTAATTTAGGACTTTTAATTTCTTTTACGGGTTTAATTACTTTTAGTAAGCAATGGGATGATTTAATAAGAAAAATGCCTTCTGATAAGTTTATGATTGAGACTGATTGTCCTTTTATGACACCCGAGCCTTTTAGAGGCAAAAGAAATGAGCCGATTTTGGTAAAAAATGTAGCCGAAAGGATTGCTGAAATAAGAAAAATTAGTTTGGAAAAGATAGCAAAAGTGAGCACTGAAAATGCCCAAAATCTTTTTGATATTTAAAAAAATACTATTGACTTTTTGTTTAAAATGTAATATATAGAATATACAAGTTATTTAAATTATTTTTTAGATTAAGTCGTCCCTTGGATTAAACGAAGGTCCCATTAAGGGGGCATTTTATTTTAACTATGAAAAAAGCAGAAGATAAAATATTAAATTTTAAGTCCACTAAAGATTTGGCTTGGGGTATGGCAACCTATACCAGTGGTTCGATACTCGGTCCTCTTATATTATTTATAGGATTGGGCTATTTTATAGATACATATTTTTCCACCAAGCCCGCTTTTATTTTAGTAGGTGTTTTAGTGGCCTTTGTTTCTACAAATGTTTTAATTTTTAAAAAATTAATAAGATTAAATAAAGTTTTAGAAAAACAAATAGAAGAAGAAGAGGAAAAAACAATAGATAAAAAATAAAATATGTTAGACATATCATTAGCCCCTAAGGCATTGTTTTATATAGCAGGATTTCCAGTATCTAATACATTTTTTTGGATGGTTATATTAAGTATTCTTTTAATGATTGTTTTTATTTGGGTAGCCAGATCAATGAAATCCGTTCCCGGTCCCTTACAGAATATATTGGAGACTTTAATAGAAGGTAGCTTCAATTTTGCTAACTCTATAACAGGAAGCGAAAAGAAAACAAGAAAAATGTTCCCTTTTATTTTTACCTTATTTATATTTATAGTAGTTTCTAACTTAGTAGTATATTTTCCTGGTCAATCAGCTCTAACCATAGAGAATGCAGGAGGTACAATCCCTTTATTTAGGGCAATAATGAGTGACTATAGCTTAATATTTGTCATGACAATTTCAGGGGTTATAGTTACTCAAATAATTGCCATATCTGTACACGGTCCCTTCGGATATATAGGAAAGTTTATTAATATAAAAGAATTTAAAAATTTTATAAAACTTTTATTTAAAGGAAAGTTTAAACCAAGTTTATTAGCCCAGGGTTTTTTGGATTTATTTTTAGGAATAATGGATTTGGTCGGGGAAGTTTCCAAAATAATTTCTTTGTCATTTCGTTTGTTTGGAAATATTTTTGCAGGTGAAGTTATCGCACTCGTAGTTTTAAACCTATTTCCTTTTATTTTACCTTTGCCGTTTAAGTTTTTAGGGTTGTTAACAGCAGTGGTACAGGCTTTTGTATTTTCAGTATTAACTTTAATCTATATGACCTTAGCATCTGAAATGGAAGGGGATGAAATTGCTGAAAAGGTTACTATTTAAAAATAATATAATAATATATTTATAATTAATTAATAATAATTTTATGGAAGCAGAAGCAGCTAAATTTTTAGCAGCCGGTGTGGCTGTTGGACTAGGAGCCCTTGGCCCTGGTATTGGAGAAGGTATTATTGCAGGATATGCTTTATCAGCTATCGGACGAAACCCTGAAGCTAGCGGTAAAATAATGCCTTTTATGTTTGCTACTATGGCCGTAGCTGAATCTACAGCTATTTACGCTTTAGTGGTCGCTTTATTGATTTTATTTGCTTTTTAGAAAGTAGAATATTTCCGGTTCTAAAAAAGAAAGGACCGGAGCTTTTTACTTTTTAATAATTAATTCGGATGACCCATATTTACCAGACGGTAAAAAGATAAAGGTTTTACGAAATGAATAAAGAATATGAAACTATTTAATGCTCTAGGCTTAAACCTATATATTTTAATAGCTCAATTAGTCAATTTTGCTATTTTAGTTTTTGTTTTATATAAATTTGCCTATAATCCTATTTTAGATTTTTTAAAAGACAGGAGAGAAAAAATAGAAAAAGGAGTTCTTAACGCCAAAAAGGCAGATGAAAAAATGGAAGAAGTTAAAATAAAAGAAGAGGAAATATTAAAAGAAGCAAAAAAGAAAGGTAGGGAGATTGCTGAATTGGCCAAGCAGGAAGGTGAAAAGAAGAGAAAAAAAATAATTGAAAATACAAAAGAAGAAATAGGACAAATTATAAATCAGGAAAAAGAGAAGATGAGAGCTGAAAAAGGAGAAACCCTGAAGCAGGCTAAAAAAGAGATTGCCGAATTAGTAACTTTGTCTTTAGAAAAAGTTTTAGATATTAAAATGGATAGCGAAGAGGATAAAAAAATAATTCAGAAAACAATTAAAAGTTTAAAATAATTTATGAAAATTACAGCCAAACAATATGCTAATGCCTTATTTGAAAGTTTAAAAGAGGCTGGCAATAAGAAACAAGATGAAATTATTACCAATTTTGCAAATGTTTTAATTAGTTATAATCATGTTTCTTATTTACCTAACATAATAAATAATTTTAATAAAATTTGGGATAAAGACAACAATATAATAAAGGGTGAAATAGTTATTGCTAGAGAAATAGGTGAAAATATTGAGAAAGAAATAAAGAATTTTATAAAAAAAGAAAATGGTAATAAGGTTTTAGAAATAGAAAAAAGAATAGATAAAAATATCAAGGGTGGTTTCGTTCTTAGATTGGGAGATAGATTGGTAGACGCTAGCCTTAAAACTAGAGTAGAAGATTTAAAAAATAAAATGATTGATTAAATAATTTAAAAATAATATAAAAGATATGTCCAATAGTAAAGATTATATTTTAGAACAACTTAGGGATAAAATTTCTGATTATAAATCTGAGTTAAAAGAACAATCCTTTGGAAAAGTTATTGAAGTTGGAGATGGAATAGCTAAAGTTTCAGGTCTTTCCAGGGCCATGATGTCTGAGATGCTTGAATTTAAAACCAGCGAAGGACCTGTTTTTGGTGTTGTGCTTAATTTAGAGGAAGATAATATAGGTGTTATTATTTTAGGTGGTTTTGAGTTAATTCAGGAAGGTGATGAGGTTTTAGCTTTAAATAAAATTCTTGAGGTTCCAGTAGGAGAAGAGATGGTTGGAAGAGTGGTTGATGCTTTGGGTAAGCCATTAGACGGAAAGGAAGAAATAAAAACTAAGAATTTTAACCCAATGGAAAAAATAGCCCCAGGTGTAATTGAAAGAGAAGGAGTGAACGAACCAATCCAGACCGGTGTTAAGGCAATTGATTCTATGATTCCAATTGGAAGAGGGCAGAGAGAATTGATTATAGGTGATCGTCAAATTGGTAAAACAGCCATTGCTATTGATACTATTATTAATCAAAAAGGGCAAGATATAAAATGTGTTTATGTGGCCATAGGACAAAAAGAATCAAAAGTGGCCAGTATAGTTGCTAAATTACAAGAGGCAGGAGCAATGGATTATACTACTGTTGTTTTGGCTGGTGCTAGTGATCCGGCTTCTATGCTTTATATCGCCCCTTATGCTGGTTGTGCTATCGCAGAATACTTTTTAGATAAAGGAGAGGATGTTTTAATCGTTTATGATGATTTAAGTAAACACGCTGTTGCTTATCGCGAAATTTCATTACTTTTAAAAAGACCTCCGGGAAGAGAAGCTTATCCAGGTGATGTTTTTTATCTTCATTCTCGTCTTTTAGAAAGAGCTTGTAAATTAAATAAAGAAAATAAAGGTGGATCTATTACGGCTCTTCCTATAATTGAGACTCAGGCTGGAGATTTGTCTGCTTATATTCCAACAAATGTTATATCTATTACTGATGGTCAGATATATTTAGAACCAGAACTTTTTTATAAAGGAAATCGTCCCGCGGTTAATGCTGGTCTTTCTGTTTCTCGTGTTGGAAGTGCTGCTCAAATTAAAGCAATGAAAAAAGTGGCTGGAAAAATGAGACTAGAAGCCGCTCAGTATAGAGAATTAGCTGCTTTTGCACAATTTGGTTCAGATTTAGACAAAGAAACTCAGTCAAAATTGGAAAGAGGAGCTAGGTTAATGGAAATTTTTAAACAAGATCAATATAAACCTTTCCCTGTTGATAAGCAAATATTAGTTTTTTATAGTTTGACGAATGGATATATGGATGATGTTCCTTTGGACAAAGTAGCTGAATTTGAAGCTGGAGTAATCGAATACATGGATGATAAAGGAGAAGAAGTTGTTAGTGATATAAATAAAACTGGGGAATTAAGTGAAAAAAATGAAAATAAATTAGTTAAGATTATAAAAGATTATAAAGATACGTTGGATTATTTAATAAAGAAAAAAGAAGATAAAGAAGACAAATAATAGCAAGTTGTTTAAATATTTTTTATGGCAAATACTAAGGAAATACAAAGAAGAATAAAATCCATTAATAGTACCAGAAAGATTACTAAGGCAATGGAGATGGTGGCGGCCACTAAAATGCGTAGAGCTACAGAGGCGGTTTTAAAGACCAGAACTTATGCTAATCTTAGTTGGACTACTGTTTTAAATTTGGCTAAAGCCGTTAATTCTAGAACAGATCAACATCCGTTATTGACCAAAAAGAAAAAAATAAAAAACGTTGCTATAATACTTTTTACCTCAAACAGGGGTCTGTGCGGTAGTTTTAATAATGCTGTAATAAGCAAGGTTTATCAATCCATAATTAAGCATCAACACAATAAAGAAAAGGAAAAGATTAATCACGATTTTATAATAGTTGGTAAAAAAGGTTTAGTGGTAAACAAGAGATATGGTTATAGAGTAATAGCTGAGTTTCCTAAGGCTGATATTTGTTATCAATCAGAAGAAGTAAGGGGTATTGCTAGAATTATTATAGATGATTTTTTAGCGGGTAAATATGACAAGATTATGGTGGCCTATACTGATTATGTGAACACTATAAAACAAATTCCTAGAGTAAAACAATTACTTCCAATTGATTTAGAAGCCGAGGATGATCATTTGGGGATCGTTGGCTCTGATTCAAGATTAAAAACAGATAAATCTTATATTAAAGAAAAGGAAGATAAATATTTAAAAGAAGGCAAAAACGTCTATTCCTTTACTTATGAGCCTAATGCCAATCAAGTTTTAAGTGAAATGTTACCGAGATTATTGGAAATTCAGTTATTTCAGGCCTTGCTTGAGTCAAATGCTTCTGAGCATAGTGCTCGTATGGCTGCTATGCAAAAGGCCAATGAATCAGCCGGGGAATTGGTTGAAGAATTAACCCTGTTTTATAATAAAGCTAGACAAGCCGCTATTACAAAAGAAATTTCAGAAATTTCAGCTGGAGCAAACGCCCTGGGTAATTAATAATATTTTATAATAATTTAGAGTAAAAAATATATGACTACTAAAAAAGTTGGATCAATTAAGCAAATTATAGGAGCAGTGGTGGATGTTTATTTTGAAAGCAATCTACCTAAAATTTATGATGCTCTAGAAATTGAAAATAACGGAGAAAAACTGACTTTGGAAACTCAACAGCATATTGGATTTAATATGGTCAAGGCTTTAGCTATGGGATCAACTGATGGTTTAAAAAGAGGCGACGAAGTCGTGAATACTGGAAAGCCTATAAGTGTAAGTGTTGGAGATGAAACTTTAGGAAGAATTTTTAATGTTTTAGGAGAAGTGGTTGATGGTAAGGAGGAAGTTAATACCAAGAAAAAATACCCAATTCACAGAAAGCCACCTAAATTTACAGAGCAATCAACTAAAACTGAAATATTAGAAACTGGAATTAAAGTTATTGATCTAATTGCTCCTATCTCTAAAGGTGGAAAAGTGGGTATGTTTGGAGGTGCTGGAGTCGGCAAAACTGTTATTATTCAAGAATTTATTAATAATATAGCGAAAGAACATGGTGGTTATTCTGTTTTTGCAGGTGTTGGCGAAAGAACCAGAGAAGGTAATGATCTTTATTATGAAATGAAGAACGCTGGTGTTTTAGGAAAGGTGGCTATGGTTTTTGGACAAATGAATGAACCTCCTGGAAATCGTGCTCGTGTGGCTTTAACTGGTCTTTCTATGGCAGAGTATTTTAGAGATGAACAAGGTCAAGATGTATTATTTTTTATTGATAATATTTTTAGATTTACTCAAGCAGGTTCTGAGGTGTCTACTCTTTTAGGAAG
>JAIOTG010000059.1 GCA_021106995.1 bacterium | reverse complement strand
TATAGACAAACTAAAGAAAAATAATATTGAATTGGACAGAAAGATATTAGCCGATTTTTCAATTAATAACAAAAAAATCTTGTCTCAAATAATAGAAAAAATAAATAGTAAGGAAGTTAAGAAAAATAATGCAAGTGATTAAATTTATACAAATAGCAATAGCTATATTACTTATTGTTTCAATATTGCTTCAAAATAGAGAAAGCGGATTGTCTAGTGCTTTTGGGGGTAGTGGAGCTAATGTTTATATGACAAAGCGTGGAGCTGATAAAATATTATTTAACGCCACTATTGTTTTGGCTATTGTTTTCTTCGGACTTTCTATTTTAGCTTTATTTATATAAATAAACTAATTTGTGAACTCTTTTAATAAAAAAATTTTTTGGTTTAAGAAGGTTAAAATAAAATTAGCCGATTTTATTGATTATTTGAAAAATAAATTTTCTAAGAAAGAAAAGAATAATCATTTTGACTGGGATAGAAAACTAGTCGGATCTCTTTCAAAGTCTAAAATTCCAAGTTTTAAACAGATTAAACATGTTAAAAATTTTTTAACTCCAAGAGAGTTGCTCATTGTTAAAGTTTTAATTTTTATAGTTGTTTTAAATATAGGATTTTTATTTTATAATTTTTATCAAAATAATTTAGAGATGGTTCCTAAACAAGAAGGGACTTATGTAGAAGGTTTGGTTGGTAGCCCTCAATATATAAATCCTTTGTATTCTTCTATTAATGATGTTGATGGAGATATTGGTAGTTTAATTTTTTCTAGTCTTTTTAGAATAAATAAAGATGGAATGTTGGAAGAAGATTTAGTGAAAGAATACCAAATTAATGATGCTAAAAATGAATTTACCTTAACTTTAAAAAATAGTGTTAAGTGGCATAGCGGAGAAGATTTAAGCGTTGATGATATTGTTTTTACCTTTAGTGCTATACAAGATGAAAGATATAATTCTCCCCTTAGAACCAAATTTTTAAATATTCAAATACAAAAAGAGGATGAAAATAAGGTAAAGTTTTATCTACCAAATAAAAACGCTGATTTTTTATCAGAACTACGTTTTGGAATTATTCCTAAGTTTTTATGGGATCAGATTATGCCTGGTTCAGCTAAATTAGCTGAATTAAATCTGAAGCCAATAGGGTCAGGTCCTTATAAATTTAAATCTTTAATTAAAGATAAATTTGGGAATATTCTTGATTATAAATTGGAAATAAATAAGGAGTATTATGAGAAAGAGCCATATATAGAAAATTTAGAGTTTAAATTTTTTGTGTCCCCCGAAGAGGCTGTGGAATCTTTAAATACTGATAAAATTGATGGTTTAGGATATTTGCCAGAAGCTTATTTGTCTGATTTGGTTGCCAAAGATTCTTTAAATATAGAGAAACTTAAGCTTCCTAAAATAAATTCAATATTTTTAAATAAAAATAAAAACATAACTTTAAAAGACTTGGATGTAAGAAAAGCTTTAGCATTGTCAATTAATAGAGAGAGAATAGTTTCAGAGGTTTTTGGGTCAGGAGCTAAAACAGTTAAGACTCCCCTCCCTTCTTTTAGTTATTTCTATACAGAAGATATAGAAGATTATTCATTTGATTTAAAAAGATCAGAGGAAATATTAGAGGAACGGGGGTGGTTAAGAAAGGAAATAAATCAAGAAGAGATAGGCGAGATAAAAAAGATTCAAGAAGAAAAAAAAGAGGAGGAAGACGCAGAGCTTTTAAGTGATAAACAAAGGAGAATATTGCTTTTGGGACCTGGAAAATGGAGATATAATAAGGAAGCTGAAGAAGATAATTATTTAATAATAGAGCTAACCTATCCGAGTACCGATGAATATCAAAGGGTGGCACAATTGGTTAAGGGATATTGGGAAGAAATTGGAGTAAAAACAATTTTAAGACCAATAGAGGTGAAAGAAATTTATTCTCAAGTTATTTTAAATAGAAATTTTCAAGCTTTAATTTATGCTCAAGCTTTTGAATTAATTCCTGATTTGTATTCTTTCTGGCATTCTTCTCAGATTGAAGAAGGTTTGAATATTTCTAGTTATAATAACGAAAAGGTGGACCAGCTTTTAAAGGATGCTCAAAATTTTAACAGCTACTCAGATGAAAAAAGGAATAATTATATAGAAGCAGAAAAAAATATAAGCCAAGATGTTCCCGTTATATTTATGTATTCTCCTTATTATAATTACATTCAAAGCAAGAAAATAAAAGGTTTTAATCAAGATAGTATTTACAAGCCATCAAATCGTTTCTCTGGCATTTTTGATTGGTATGTAAAAGTAGGTAAAAAAATTAAATGGTAAACTTATTTAAAAATACTCTTTAATATTATTAAAAAAAACTCAATTAAGTGAAATTAAAATTAAGTTATTTTAAAGTAAATTTGATTTTGATTTAAAAATTATGGAAAAAAATAAAAATTATAATTCTTTTGGTTCGGTGCAAAGTAGGACTAAAAGCACAACTAAAAACACGAATACACACAAAAAATTTAAAACAAATAACAATAAAAAATACGGTCAGAACCCACAAAACGACGATAGGAGAGATTTTTACTATGGGGATAATCGTAAAGATAATACTTTGAGAGTAATAGTTCTGGGAGGCTTAGAAGAGGTTGGAAGAAATATGACTTTAATTGAATATAATAAAGAAATTATTATTATAGATATGGGGCTTCAATTTCCAGAGGAAAACATGCCAGGAATTGATTATATAATTCCTAACGTAGATTATCTTAAGGGCAAGGAAGACTGGGTTAAGGGTGTGATTATAACCCATGGACATTATGATCATATTGGTGCAATACCTCATTTATTAGAAAAAGTAGGCAAACCTCCTCTTTTTACGGGACAATTAAGCGCTGGATTAATTAGAAAAAAATGGGATAGCTTTCAAGGTAAGGGAAAGATCGATATACAAAATATAGATGAAAACTCCTCCCTTTCTTTAGGAGCTTTCTTTAAGGTT
>JAIOTG010000096.1 GCA_021106995.1 bacterium | reverse complement strand
GATATCTCGTCCCAAGCGACTAATTTTATTCCAATTTTTTTAGCCTTTTCACTAATTTTTAGGTCCTTACTATAATTATAAACCTTAACCTCGTAATACTTATGTAAAATAACAGCAAGCAAGGAACCAAAATTACCTAGGCCTATAATACTAATTATCTTATTATTTTTATTCATTTTTTAAAGCAGTTATAAAAGTAGTAAAATTGAACTTTAAATCTTGTATCCCCTCCTCTAATAAATCCAATTTATATAATTTAGCACAAATTTTAGGTGAAATAACAGCGCAATCCTTATTTAAAAACCCCTCGCTTAAATCTTTGGCCGCCCTAGCCGTATCTGAACATTCTTTTAATTCTACGTCTGGCCATCTGCGCTTTAAATACATTCTACACTGCTTTAATGCTTGAGGATGAGAAGCTATCATTTTTATATTTTGAGCATTAACTCCCGGACTTACCAGAAGATTCATCTTTATATCAATTTCAAAAATTTTTTCTATACTAAATTTATACTCGCTCATAGCATAAACTGCCTCATAAACTATTCCGCCATTAGAGTTTTCTATCGGAAAAACTCCTTTATCTATTTCACCTAAACCCAAAGACTTTAAAACATTAGTAACATTTTCCAAATAATAAAGCTTAAAATTTTTAATTTTATTTTCTTGGCAATAATGATTAGCAGCATCTTCTGAAAAACTACCCCTATTACCAGAAACACCTATTTTTATTGTCATAATATCTAAATTAAAAATAATTTTATACAACTCCTATTAAAATTAAAAACGATAAAAATAGAAGTCCTAATACGGAAAATCCTTTTGCATGTTTAATTTTTCCTGCTTTTTTTGAAAAATATACAATAAATACTATATTAAATAAACTGGCTATAAATATTCCTATAAAAGAATATAATTTTATCCAAAAGCCTTGAATAAATAAGGGTATAAAAACCACAGCATCATCAATTGAAGTTACAAAAGCGACCATAAAACCAAAACTTGCTAGCTTTAAAAACTTTGTTTTTGAAAGGTGATGTGGTCGTATTTTTTTTCCCTGTTCTTTTAATTTTTTATTTTTTTCAAATGAAAACAAATCAAAATAAACAACACCGGCCAATAGAAAAACCAAGCCGGATACTACATATTTTGTATAAGCAAACATACTTAAAAATTCAGAAAAAATCAAAACTAAAATAATTATAACAAAAAAAGAAAGAAACCAGCCCGTTGAAAAAGCTATTCTGCCTTTCTTAGTTTTAGTTATCGTAGCTATTAAAGGTATGGCCGTAAGAGTATCATCAAAACCAGAAACAACTTTAACAAAAAAACCTAAAAAAATATATTTTAAAAACATAAAAGGATTAACTAATTACTTTTTATTTCTTTTAAAAATTTATCTATTTTATCGTTAAATTCTCCCTTGCTAACTTCTTTTGTGCTCATCTTTAAGACACTTAGTGGATCTTTTCCCAAAATCTCTCTCAGTTCATTAAAAACTTTCTGGTCTTTTATGCTACCCTGGGTGCTAAAAAAGGCCACTTGCTTAAATCTACCTAAATTATTATTTAAATAAGTTCTTATTGGAGATGTCATGTTCCCAACCCAAACCGGAGTTCCAATAATAACAATATCATATTCTAAAACGTTTTTTTTAACCTCCTCTATCTCAGCAAGCTCTTTTCGAGCTGCCTCTTTTCCACTTTTTAAATAACCGAATAGCCCCTTTCTGTTCTTTTTACTTAAAATTTCTTCTAAATCGGCGCCGGAAGCCCTAGCTATGGCCTCTGCAATTTTTTTAGTATAACCCGTTCTAGAATAATAAACAATTAAAATTGACATAAAAAAAATTATTAATTTTTATCTATATTTTTATTTTACCTGAAATAATTAAAATTTCAAATGATCAAAAAACGATTAAGCTTTATTTCTCATGAAAATATGCTAAAGTATAATAAGAATTAATATTAAAAAAATTTTATGAAAAAAAATTTAGACAAATTTTTAATGGTTTTTATCATTAGTCTTTTCTTAGTGGTAGGCCTAACTGGATGTGGCAAAAAGGACAATAACTATTCAGTTAAAGGTGGGGAGGATAATAATGCTGGAGGACTCTCTATAGAAGAAATTATTGGAAAAACAAAAGAAATATCTGAAATTAAATATGATTTCGTAACTAACGTTCCCCAGGGTGGAAACATTACTACCACCATTGCCAAAAAGGGTAATAAAACAAAAATTGAGACTGATATGAATGGAATGAAATCTGCCTATTATATAGATTCTGAAAAAAAAGTTGCCTACACCTATCTAAATGAACAAAACATGGCTATAGAAACCGACTTCAACGAAACTGAAGAAATATTAAATGACTCTCCCGCAAATAGAATGGAAACTTTTGAAACAGATGGCGCAAAAATAGTCGGAACAGAAAAAATCGAAGGTAAAAAATGTCAAATAATAGAGGCTTTAATGGGGCTGGGGGGGGTTAAAGTATGGATCTGGGAAGAAAACGGACTCCCTCTAAGAACAGAGATGGATGGACCAGGAGGGAAAATGATTGTTGAATTAAAAAATATAAAAACCAAAGTAGATGATAGTGAAGTAGAACTGCCAAAAAATGCTAAAATAATGGAAACATCTGGTCTTGATAAAATTCCTGATATGCAAAATATGGATATGAATAATATTCCTGGGATATAAAATAATATAAAATTGCTATAAAAAAATAAAGGGTTTATTACTGAAAATAATAAACCCTTTTTGTTTAAACGTTTTAAAATTATAGAAGTTCTGAAGCCAGATTGGCCAATTCGCTTCGTTCTCCTTTTTCCAAATGAACATGAGCATAGAGGCTTTGTCCTTTCATTTTCTCAATCAAATAACTCAGCCCATTGGTTCTTGATGTAAGATAAGGATGATCAATTTGATGAATATCTCCGGTAAAAACAAGCTTAGTGCCCTCTCCTGCCCTGGTAACAATTGTTTTTATTTCATGAGGAGTCAAATTTTGAGCCTCGTCTATTATAAAAAAAATACGTGGCAAACTTCGACCCCTAATATAGGACAAAGGTTCAATAATCATTTTTCCTTCGTTCTCCAGTCTGTCTATTAGATGAGTCCCCTTTTCACCTTGACCATTCTTCTCTTTATTATATTTAATAAAAGTCAGATTATCATATAAAGGCTTCATATAGGGGTCTAGTTTAGCACTAATATCTCCCGGCAAAAAACCAGAATCCTTATTGCTAAGAGGAACTGTCGGTCTGGTCATAAAAATCTGCAAATAATCACTTCTGACCTGCAAAGAAGAAAGTAAGGCTAATAATGTTTTCCCTGTTCCAGCTTTACCAGTCAAAGAAACCAACCTTATATTTTTATTAGTTGCGGCATCTAGAGCAAAACATTGCTCTGCATTTCTTGGCTTTATATTGAAAGATTCGGGAGAATAAACTCTCCTAACAAGCCCGTCAGGTAAACAATATCTACCCAAGGCTGATTTACTTCCATTTTTAAGAATTAAATATTGATTGGCCAACCAGGATTTGGATGCGTTCCATAAACCAGGATCAAACTTAAATGGTTTATTATAAAGGTTATC
>JAIOTG010000072.1 GCA_021106995.1 bacterium | reverse complement strand
AGGAAATATTTACTACACTCCTCCAGGACCTGAAAGACATATGATACTCATACGAGGCTACGATGAAAACAAACAAACTTTCATTACCAACGATCCCGGCGTTGGTAATGGTGAATTTTTCGAATATAACGAAGACATTTTCTATAATTCTATTAGGGATTATTATACTGGCTATCACATACCAATAGAAAAAGAGAAAAAAAATGCAATTGTAATCTGGAAATAACAATTAAATAGTAGAAAATTTTCTCATAACCCCCTTTACTATACCTTGTATCAAAGGGTCTCTAACATAAAATGGTTTCATTTTAGAGTTTGCCGGTTGCAACCTAATACGATCTCTTTCTCTATAAAATTTCTTTAAAGTAGCGTTGGCATTGTCCAATAAAGCAACTACAACATCTCCATTCTGAGGGTAATTATTTCTTTCTACAACCACATAGTCTCCGTCTAAGATACCATCCTCAATCATAGAATCCCCCTTCACCTTCAAAACATAGGCCTCTGCCGGATTGTCTGCCCCCAACCATTTTGGAACAGCAATAATCTCTTTTTCCTCTATAGCCTCAATAGGTTCTCCTGCAGTAATTAAACCGGACAAATAAAGATGAACCTCTTCTTGAAACTGAGGCTCGTCAGTTAAAAGCTCTATAGAACGAGCTTTATTAAAAGACTTTTCTAAATAACCCTTCTCTTTCAAAGCGTTTATATGTGAAGCCACAGTAGAAGAACTAGAAAGATTAAAATACTCCCCTATTTCTCTATAACTGGGGTAATATCCATTTTTAGAATAAAATTTAGAAATAAAATCAAGAACTTGCTTTTGTTTTTTTGTTAAATTTTTACCCATATTTTTAGATTAAATTATAAATATTTGTTCTATTTTTATTCTATACGAACAAAAATAGAAAGTCAATAATACCTGTGGATAACTATTTTGTTGACTTTTCTATTTATTATCTTGACACCCCTCGGGGGTGTATGCTAATATCTTAAAATAAATAAATAAAAATAGTTATTAATAATTTTTTGTTATCAAAAACTACAAATATTATGGAAGATCAAAAACAAACAAACAAATTTTCTCCCCTAGTATTCTTATCCTCTCTAGGGGCTGGGGGTATTGCGACAATGCCTTTTGTTTTAATGCAATATACGACAGAACATGGCAATAACCTTATAACAAGGGCTCAGCTATGGTCTAATAATTTTTCCGGATTAATCACTTTCTACTATTACTTTCTCGAAACTATTATGATCAGTTTTACTATTATTCATTTTATTTTAACTATATATTTTTTTAAAAAAATGATTGAATGGTTTAAGGATAAAGAATTTAGAAATCTACTAAATGATCCCCTTAAAAATACTGTATTACTCACTCCTTTAATCTCTATATTAATGACTATGAATATTTTTATCGGACCTCTTCGCTATTTTCTCCCCTTCCTATCAAATAATTTTCAAAATCTATTTTTACCAGCCATGATTTTTTGGACACTTCTTTTTATTTTTATAATGTATATAGAAATAAAACTATTAGGCATATCCTTTGAAAAAGGCTTTAATATAGATAAAATAAATTTTGGCTGGCTTCTTCACCCTTTTTTATTAGGCATGCTTACCGTAATAGGAACGGGGATAGCTGCCATGTCGCAAAATGGTTCTATTGCAAATTTAGCAGCTCTCATGTCTCTTGTCTCCGGATCAATGGGTATATTTTTATTATCTATAAAGATGGTTGTTATTTTTAAAAGCCATTTTTCAGCACCTGGATTACCAGAAAAACAATTTTTGCCAAGTTTTTTAATAGTAATCCCAAATATCACTCTTTTTGCCATAAGTGCTTTTCGGTTTGGTCACTTTTTGGAACATCACAAAGGATTTGAATTAGGTGCCTATTTTTACTTAATAATAAGCCTCTCTTTTGCTTTTGAAGTTTGGTATTTATTATTCGGTATTTCACTCTTAATTAATTACTTTAAAAAAGACCACTTCAAAGACTTTTATATTACCCAATGGGGATTTATTTGTCCCCTAGTAGCCTTTATGGTTTTAGGAACTTTTGTCTATGAAATAGTTATATCAAGTCCTATCCTTTATGGAATTTTTGTAGTAATCATAATAATTACAATACTTTTATATTTAGAATTATTAATAAAACATATTAAATGTGCTAAAAAAACAAAAAATAATATTAACTGTAAACTTTAAATTATCAAATTCAAAATAAACTAAAAAGCAATCAAACTAATTGATTGCTTTTTTTACTAAGAAAATATTAAAATTATCTAGCATTTTTTCTCCTACTTGGACGTCTTCGTCCTCTAAAAGCGCCTTTCTGAACTTTTCTTTTCTTGCCAGAATAACTAGCCCTTTCCGTTCTACCCTGACTAAAACTAGTCTTTTCTGCCCCGCCTCTACTAACTTCAATTTTCTTTCCCCTAAAAATTTCATCACTTAAATGATTAATAACTTCATCAACGCGTTTTTTCTCAACTGAAAAAATAGAATGCTGAGATTTTAAATCTATTTTTCCAACCTCAACACCCTTTAAGGATCTACTGGAATTAATCAGACCAAAAACTCCTTTTATATCAAGCCCATCTTGTCTTCCAATGTTTATTCTTAAATTAGTAAGATTAGCATCATCTTTCTGTCTATCAAGCCCAATAGCTTTTTTAGAATTTAAATCAGAAGCATTTTTATAGGCGTCAAGAAAATGATTTAATTTCTCCCCTATAAAATAACTTATTATATCTTCCTTGCTTATCTTTTCTAATCTATCAGAAATTTTAGCAAAGTATTTTTCATCCATAACAGCTCGACCGTCCTTGCTCTCTAAATTATCAAGAAAATTTTCAATTTGCTTTTCACAAATCTCTTCTCCTCCAGGAATTTTTTTAACCTCAATCTTTCTGCCTAACATCTTTTCTATTCTTTTAATTCTACCAACCTCCCTAGGGGTAATAATAGAAATAGCAACCCCTCTACTTTGAGCTCTTCCAGTTCTTCCACTCCTATGAGTATAAGATTCATTTTGATCCGGCAAGTTATAATTTATAACATGAGAAAGATTATTAACATCTATTCCCCTAGCTGCCACGTCTGTAGCCACTAATAAACGCACCTGCTGTTTCTTAAATCTGTCCATTATTTTAGTTCGTATATTCTGAGAAATATCTCCATGTAGGGCCTCAGTATCATAGTGAGCTTCTTTTAATTTGTCAGCCACTATTTGAGTTTCATTTTTAGTTCGACAAAAAAGAATACCATAAACTCCGGGCAAATAATCTAAAATTCTTTTTAAAACTTCAAACCTATCCCTGGCCTGAGCTATATAATACTCATGGCTTACATTTTCAGCGCCAATATTTTTTTCACCCACGCTTATTTCATGAGTCTTTTTCATGTATTGGCGAGCAATAGAATTAACACTTTTAGACATAGTGGCCGAGAAAAGTAAAGTCTGTCTTGATTCTGGTGTTTGAGCTAAAAGTGTATTTAAATCTTCCTTCAAACCCATATCCAACATTTCATCCGCCTCATCCAAAACCAACCACTTTATAGATTGAAGTTTTAAAACCTTTCTTCTAATTAAATCATTAACACGCCCAGGTGTTCCCACTACTATTTGAGCACCACTCTTTAGGGCTCTAATCTGAAAATCAATCCGTTCCCCACCATAAACGGCCACAGTAAAAATATTTTTTGAATGTTTTGAAAAACTCTTTATATCTTGAGAAATTTGCAAACACAATTCCCTTGTAGGACAAAGAATTATTGATTGCAAATCTTTTTCTTCCAGATCTATCTGATTTAATATCGGCAAACTATAAGCCGCAGTTTTTCCCGTGCCAGTTTGAGCCAAAGCGATTAAATC
>JAIOTG010000025.1 GCA_021106995.1 bacterium | reverse complement strand
TAGTTATTTTCAGCGTCTATATTACCCAGGGACGTGACTAAAGAAAATTCTTCCCCGGGTTTAATCAACAATCCGTTTAATTTTTGAGAACCAACGGTTATGTTATGAATTCTGTTTGCGGGAGAGCCAGAAAAATTGGAGTGACCAGTACCGATAATTTCTTTTATACCCAAATCGTTAATATTATTTACATTAATTTTACTTTTTATTTCTTTTATTTCTATGGCTATAGTTTTTGTAGCTGTTTTGTTATATAGGGAATTTTTAATTTTATCTATAGTTTTATCTATCTCCATCTCTACTCCGTCCTGGCTTGATTCAAATTGTGTAACTTTATTATTTTCTATCTCGAAACGAGCATCAACAGGTTCTTTATTTATTTCAGGCGAGATTTCTTTTTCTAAGAATTTTTTTATAGTTTGATTAGATAGATTAACAATCACTTCATCGCCATCTTTATTGAGCTCTAACCATTTAACTATATCTCCTTTTTCTATTTTCCAATTATTTTCTTGATACTTTAACCTAATAGGAAGTTCTTTTAGGATTTTTTTTATTTGGCTTTCAATGTTTAGACAATCTCTTTGGTGAATGGTGGGATACTCAAGTTTATCTTTTAATAAAATATCATTAGAACTTAAGTTTTTTATATTATTTTTAATATCCTCTATGGCCTGATTATAATTAATTACTTTACCCATTTTTTCTTTTTGTATGCTAAAATTAATCTCTTCAGTTCCGCTACTAGTGGCAATTAGAAGTTCAGCGTTTTTTGATTGTATTTCAAATTGTTCAAAGTTTTCATGTATTATTTTTTTAATTTCTTCTTCTACTAAAGTGGTTTTTAGTGGAATTTTTTTCCCGTTTATTAAATTGTTTAGTTGGTTTTTTAAATTTGTAAAAAATAATTTATCTCTCCCTGAAAGATAGGCAGAATTGACACTTGATATAGAGTCAAATTTAATTACTTCATAACTTATGTCCCCTGAAAGAGAGGATATTTTTGGGGTTAGGTTTATTTCAGCTCCTTGATATTTTAAACTTATCCCTTCTTGATTTATTTGTTCTATTCTTTTGTCTATTACTTTTTTAGCCTGGGCTACTGTCATTCTCTCGATGTTTGTATTCCCAATACTTATCCCTGGAAATATTTTGTTATCATACTTATTTAAGAAGAATAAATATGATAAGCTGAATAAAACCAATAAAATAAAAAAAATGACCATCAAAATAAGAGGCCATTTTATATATTTAATAATTTTTATTTTATTTTTATTCATCTATTTTTAAAATTTCGTTTAAAATTTCTTTAGCTCCCTTTTGTTTCTTGTCTGAAATATTAAAATAAATTTTATCTCCTATTTTCAAATCATTTATGATTTTATCTAAGGGCCATTTTATTATTATTTTTTCTTCATCTTCTAAATGGACTTCTTTTTTTTCATTGTCTATATTTTTTATTATAAAAACTTGCTCCATAGAGTATTTATTTTATTTTTACTGATATATTATTTTCTTCACTTACTTTTTCAAGATTTATTGTTAAGACGCCATTTTCCATAACAGCGTCAATTTTTTTTGTATCTACTTCGGTTGGTAGTATTATTGATCTAGAAAAATAACCCCAAAAACATTCTTGATAAAGATAGTCATCTTCTTTAACTTCTTCACTTCTTTTCCTTTCTCCTCTTATGGTCAACATGTCATTATGTAGTGATATATCAAGGTCTTCTGGCTTGACCCCAGCGATTGTGGATACTATAATTATTTTTTTGTTTGTTTCATATACATCTATAGACAATTGACCCTCTTCATTTTCTTCATCCATCCACGATTTTTCAGATTCTTCCAAGTCGTCTTTCTTATTTTTTTTATCTGTTTTAAAAAAGTCTAACATAGTTTAAAATTAATATTTACAATATATATTATAACATTTTTTAAAGAAATGCAAAATATCAATTTTAAATATTTTTGTGGACGCGAGAGGATTTGAAGAGGTGACGAGCACTGCGACAGAATTATTGTGACATTAATTTAATTTTTAAGTTATTTTATTTTTTGGTGGACGCGCCAGGATTTGAACCTGGGACCTCTACGATGTCAACGTAGCACTCTAACCAACTGAGCTACGCGTCCAAAATAAAAAAACCAAAACTTAAAAACCAAAATGACAAAATTAGATTAAAAATTTATAATATTTTTGATTTTCGACTTTTGATTTTTAATTTGTGGGTGGTGGGCATGGGTGGAATTGAACCACCGACATCCACGTTATAAGCGTGGCGCTCTGACCCCTGAGCTACATGCCCTTAATTAAAAAAATTAATAAACCATTTTTAACAGTTTATTAAGAAACCTAGTATTAAATTACCATTAATTTTTTATTTCTTCAAGTTTTTTAGGAGGATTTTTTATTTTAATTCTTCTTTTAATATTCTTATTACATTATTTTTGATATCCTCAATTTTTTCTTTTGTCTTTATTTGAATAAAATCATTATTACCAACTGGTTTATATTTTTCAAAAAATTTATTTAAGTTTATATTTTTTTGAGAATATATTGCAACATTACTTTCATTTTTAATTTTGTAAAAAATAATTAAAGCGTCTATGCCCGGTATGTTTATTATTATTTCATCAATTAAATTGCTAAGATGTCCTTCTTTTGTTTGGGTTTCATTAAAATCGTTTTCAGAGAGAGTGGTCCATATTAAATTGTTTTTGTCTTTTAATCTGGCTAAATTATTTAGAGCTCTTCCCCAAAGTTTAAAAACATTAAGATCTCTAGATCTGTAAAATTGTTTCATTATTTTTTCTTTGTCAGCTCCAAGATTGATCAAATTATAGGTTGCTGATAAGGTTTGAGGAGTTACGGGATTTTTAAAATTTTTGGTTTTATAAATAATTCCACCCAAAAGACAATCAAAGATTTCATTACTGAGATAATTTTTATTTTCATTGTTAAAAATATCAAAAATAATCTCTGAGATAGAAGTTTTGTTTAAGTCTACTATATTTATTTGTCCAAATTCTTCGTTGGATGCGTGATTATCAATGTTGATGATTGAAGTTTGGTAGAAGAAGTCGGTAGCGTTTTCGTAAATTTTTCCTAGCGAGTCTAAGTCAGGAGTTCCAAGTATAATAATTAAGTCATACTTGAAAGAGGAATTTTTGGTTTTTACGTCGTTTTGAGAAAAATAACCATTTGACGGAGTTATGTAGAAGTTTAGGTTTTTTTCAGTAATTTTATATTTAACCTTCTCAATTTTAGAATTTTCCAAATTAAGCGAAATTATAAAATCAGACAAGTTGCCTAGGTCTTTTTTTATTTCATTAAAACCTTTAAAAATGGAAAAAATATCAAGTGATGGCTTTAGATAATTTTTGTCATCATCATTTTCGAGTATTATATCGCATTTTTTACCCATTTTTTCTAAAATCAGTTTTATACTTAAAGAAGAGAGCAAAACTTCTTCATTCCAAGATATATATCCGGCAACTAATACTTTATTGGCTTTTTTTATTTGATTTATGATTTGTTGATTTTTATCAAGCATTCTATCTTTTTTATAATTATTTATAAAAAGAATTCTTATAAATAAAAGTTTTATGTCTAACTTGAAAATATTATATTAAGTTTTATAAAGTGTCAAGAAAATAGTCACCTTGCCAAAAAGCCTCTGTTTTGTTAAGCTAACTTATAGTTAACGCTAATAAAAGGCCTATTTTTAAACAAGGTTTCGTTTTATTTTTTTATGAAATTAGATGTAGACAAAGTTTATTCTCCTAAAAAATATGAGAAAAAAGTTTATGATAGTTGGGAAAAATCAGGATACTTTAATCCTGATAATTTAAATTTGGAAAAGGATGCTCCTTTTTATTCCATCGTAATGCCACCACCCAATGTAACTGGCACGCTCCATCTGGGACATGCCTCTATGCTTGCTTATGAGGACATTTTGACGCGTTTTTATAGAATGAGAGGATTTAGGACTTTGTGGGTTCCTGGGACGGATCATGCTGCTATAGCAACTCAGGCTAAAGTAGACAAAATAATCAATAGTGAAGGCAAAAATAGGCATGATCTTGGTAGGAAAAAATTTTTAAAAAGAGTAGAGGAGTTTGCTAGTAATTCTCATGATACTATAGTTAACCAAGTGAGAAAAATGGGAAGTTCTTGTGATTGGAGTAGAGAGGCTTATACCCTGGACGAGGTTAGAACCAGGGTTGTGCGGAGTGTTTTTAAAATGATGCATGAAGATGACTTGATTTATAGAGGAGAGAGAATTGTTAATTGGTGTCCTTGTTGCAGATCCACTTTATCTGATGACGAGGTTGAATATAAGGATCAGAATACAAAATTATATACTTTTAAATATAGCAAAGATTTTCCTTTTTCTATTGCCACTACTCGTCCAGAAACTAAGCTTGGCGATACTGCGGTAGCAGTTAATCCTAAGGATAATCGTTATAAAAAGTATATTGGTAAAGAGTATAAGGTTGATTTTCTAGGAATTAAATTAAATTTAAAAATTATAGCTGACAGAAATGTTGATATGGAATTCGGAACCGGTGCCTTGGGAGTTACTCCGGCTCACTCAGCGGTTGATTGGGATATGGCTACTAAAAATGATTTGAAAATTATTAAGGTAATTGATGAGGAGGGTAAAATAAAGAAAGATTTTGGTGATTTTTCTAATCTTCCAGTAAAAGAGGCAAGAGATTTAATTGTTAATGGCTTAAAAGAACAAGAATTAATAGAAAAAGAGGAAGACGTAGGAAATAATCTTTCTATTTGTTATCGTTGTGATACCGCTATAGAACCCTTGCCAAGTTTGCAGTGGTTTTTAGATGTTAATAAAAAAATACCTAAATATGGCAAAAGTATTAAAGAGCTTTCTACTGAAGCTGTTAGAAATGGAGTGTTTGGCAGAGAGAAGATAAATATATTTCCTAAAAGATTTGAGAAAAATTATTTCCATTGGATGGATAATTTAAGAGATTGGTGTATTTCCAGGCAAATTTGGTTTGGTCATCAAGTTCCAGTTTGGTATAAAGGTGAGGAAATTTATGTAGGTATTGAGGAGCCTAAAGAAGATGGCTGGATTCAAGATAGAGACACCTTGGATACTTGGTTTTCATCTGGGCTTTGGACTTTTTCTACCCTGGTTAATTCGGCTGATCAGATTAGTATTAAAGACGGTAAATTAGTAATAGATAGTGATGATTTTAAAAATTTTCATCCCACTGCAGTTTTGGAAACTGGTTATGATATATTGTTTTTTTGGATTGCCAGGATGATTATTATGACTACCTATGCCTTAGAAGATATTCCTTTTCAGGATGTTTATTTGCACGGTTTAGTATTGGACGACAAGGGAAAAAAGATGAGTAAATCAAAAGGGAACGTTATTGATCCTTTGGATACTATTGAGAAATTTGGAGCTGATGCTACTAGACTTTCTTTAATTATAGGAGCGAGTTCGGGAAATGATTTAAAGCTAAACGAAGAAAAAGTAGCTAGTTTTAGAAACTTTATTAATAAATTATGGAATGTAAGTCGTTATATATTGTTATCAGTGGATGAAAAATATTATCAAATAGATTCAGATATTGTACCAGAATTAAAAAATTTATCTGAAGAATGGATTGTTATGGAATTAGCGAAAACCATCATTACTGTTAATAATAGTATTATATATTACAATTTTTCAATGGCAGGAGAGGAATTAAGGGATTTTTTGTGGCACAAGTTTGCAGATTGGTATATTGAGGCATCAAAGTTTAATGAAAATGACAATAAAGAAGAAGTTTTAATATTTGTTTTAAAAAATATTTTGAAATTACTACATCCATATATACCGTTTGTGACTGAAAGTATTTGGAGTTTATTAAATGAAGAAAAACAATTAATAATTGAAAGTTGGCCTAATATAAATTGTTTTATTGATTTTTCTGCGAAAAATTCCAACCTTGGAATGGGCGATGATTTTAAAATAATAATAGACATAATAGAATCAATTAGAAACGCTAGATCAGAAAATAATATTGAGCCAGCTAAAAAAATAGAGGCAATTATTCATGCTGGTGCTAAAAAAGATTTAATTGAAAGCCAGGCCCATTTAATCAAGAAATTAAAAACTGGAATTGATAAAATTGAAATTAAAGAAAAAAGAGAGAAAATTAAGGACTCTATTTATTTAGTTATAGACGATGTAGAAATTTATTTGATAGGAGCTATTGATAAAGATAAAGAAAGAGAGAGAATAAATAAAGAAATAGATAAGCTTAATAATGCTATAAATATTTCGGAGAAAAAATTGGAAAATAAAGATTTTACAGACAAGGCTCCAGGGGAAGTTGTGAAGAAGGTGGAAAAAATTTTAAAGACTTCAAGGGATGAAATTAAAAAATTAAAAAATAAAATAAGTAATTTATAAATATAAAATTAAAAAATATGTTCCAAGATTATTTTCAAATTCAAGCATTTTTTTTAGGTAATTCTTTAAACAGTTGGCTTTGGTCAATAGTTATCTTCTTTGCTGTTTTAATAGCTTTAAAGATATTCAAATCTATTATAGTATCAAGACTAAAAGCTTTAAGTGAAAAAACAAAAACTCAAATCGACGATATTGTTATTGGCGCGATAAATAATATTCATTGGCCTTTTTATGTAATGGTATCCCTTTATGCCGGATCTTTTTATATAAATCTTGATTCAATTATTGATAAGGCAATTAATTATATCTTTTTGATTTCCGTGGTTTATTATGTAATAAGATTTGTAGAGAGTTTAATTGATTATGGCGTTAATGTGATGATAGAGAAGAAAGGTGGTCAGGAAGGTGTCGGTATTATAAAATTAGGAGGATCAGTTGTAAAAATAGTTATTTGGGTAGGAGCAGTTGTGCTGATTTTATCCAATATGGGTTATAATGTCACTTCCCTAATAGCTGGTTTAGGAATAGGGGGAATAGCAGTTGCCTTGGCCTTGCAAAATGTATTAGGAGATCTTTTTAGTTCATTAACTATTCTTTTGGATAAACCATTTAAAGTTGGTGATTTTATAGTGTTGGGAGAAAATTATGGAACCGTAGAGAGGGTTGGAATAAAAAGTACTAGAATTATTTTATTACAAGGAGAAGAGTTGGTTGTTTCTAATAGTGAGCTAACTAACTCTCAAATTAGAAATTTTGGAAAAATGAATTCTAGAAGAATAGTTTTTAATATAGGAGTTGTCTATGGAATAAGGCCTGATCTTTTGGAAAAAATACCGGAATTTTTAAGGGAAATTATTGAAAAGAATGAAAAGAACAGACTTGAAAGGGTTCATTTTAAAGAGTTTGGAGATTTTAGTCTTATTTATGAAGCGATTTTTTACGTAAATTCTCCTGATTATGGGGAATATATGGATATTAGGCAGAAAATAAATTTAGACATAGCTCGTAAATTCGAAAAAGAAGAAATTGATATGGCTTTTCCTACTCAAACTATTGAATTAAAAAAATAAAATTATATGACTTTAAAAAATTATTTAATATTAATGAGTTTTAGTGCTCTTTTGTGTTGGGGGGCCTTTTTTTATGTTTTATTATCAATAGACCCTTATCTCACTAATTGGATTGGACTTTTGCTTTTTTATATCACTTTATTTTTTGCTTTAAGTGGATCTTTTGCTGTTTTAGGTTTTTTAACCAGGTTTGTTGTTTTGAAGAAAGATTTGGTTTTTCATTCAGTTAAAATTGCTTTTAGACAATCTTTCTTGTTTGCTTTTTTGGTTATAGCGATTTTTTGGCTTCAATCACAAAATCTCTTAACCTGGTTAAATTTATTTTTTTTGGCAGGAGGCTTGATATTATTAGAATTTTTTTGGCTTAATTATAATCGCAGTAAAATAAAAAATATTTAATTTGTATATTATGAAAAATGAATTACAAAAAATTAAAGAGGAGGTGATAAATAAAATAAGTAAAATAAAAAAGGAAATTGATATTAATAATTTGGAAATTAAATATCTGGGGAGAAAAGGGGAGTTGACTAAAATTTTGAGAAATTTAAAAAACTTAGGAGAAGAGCAGAAAAAAGAGATGGGAAGATTGGGTAATCAGATTAAAAAAGAGATAAGAAAAGAAATTGAAAGAAAAAAAGAGGATATATCGGGCTATTTTTCTTCTAGAGATATTGATGTGAGCCTCCCTGGTGTAAAAGCAGAGATAGGACACCTTAATCCTCTCACTATAGTGCAGAATGAATTGGAAGAACTTTTTACTTCTATGGGCTTTATGATTTTAGATGGCCCTGAATTAGAGAGCGATTATTATTGTTTTGAGGCCTTAAATATCCCTAAAAATCATCCAGCCAGGGATATGCAGGACACTTTTTATATTGATAAAAAAAACAAGGAAGGTGATTATGATTTAGTTATGAGGACTCACACCTCTCCAGTACAGGTGAGAGCTATGCAGAAATACGGAGCCCCTTTTCGTGGAGTTGTTCCAGGAAGAGCTTTTAGAAATGAGGCAGTTGATGCTTGTCATGAACATAGTTTTTTTCAAATAGAGTGTTTGTTTATAGATGAGGATATTTCTGTTGCCAATCTTAAGGCTGTTGTAAGAGAAATGCTTTCAAAAATATTTGAAAAAGATGTGACCATTAGGATTAGGCCTGGTTTCTTTCCTTTTGTCGAACCTGGATTAGAGGTTGATATGAGCTGTACTATTTGTGGAGGTAGGGGGTGCCCTAGTTGTAAAAATACCGGTTGGTTAGAAATGGGTGGCGCTGGTATGATTCATCCCAACGTTTTAAGGGCTGGAAAAATAGATCCGGAAAAATATTCTGGTTTTGCCTTTGGATTTGGTTGGGACAGGTTGGCTATGATGAAGTTTGGAATTAGTGATATTAGACTTTTTCAAAGTAATAATTTAAAATTTTTAAATCAATTTTAAAAATATGACAAATAGAAATAAAATTATAAAATTTTGCGAGGATTATCTTAAGGTTAAAGATTTTGAGGATTATTGTGTTAATGGTTTGCAAGTAGGGGGCGATTTAAATGTTAAAAAAATTATAACAGGAGTTAGCCTATCTCAAAAATTAATTAAAAAAGCCATAGAGGAGAAGGCCCAAATGATAATGGTTCATCATGGTATGTTTGATAATCAATTAGGAAAACCTCCTCAAATAAAAGGTGTTTTGAAAAATAGATTAAAGTTATTACTTGAGAACAATATTAGTTTAGCTGGTTTTCATCTTCCCCTTGATGCTCATAAGACTATAGGAAATAATGCTAGTATATGTAAAATTTTGGGAATTAAAAATATAAAACCAGTTTATGTTGGTTTCATAGGAGATTTAGAAAACAAGGTTGATATCAATAAATTTTTAGAGTTAGTTAAGAAAAATATTAAAAAAGATCCTTATTCTATTTTAGCCGGTCCTAAGAAAATAAAAAAAGTAGGCGTTATTTCCGGTGGAGCGTCTCCGGAATATAAACTGGCAAAAGAATTGGGGGCAGACGTTTATATCTGTGGTGACGTTAGAGAGGAAATAGTTCGAGCAGTAGAAGAGGATGAAATTAATTTTATAAATGCTGGGCATTATAATACAGAAGTTTTTGGAATTAGAAATTTGGGAAATTTAGTAAAAAATAAATTTAAAATAGAGGTAAAATTTATAGACGTTCACTCTGATGTATAATTTAAAAATAAAAATATGTTGCTATCATTAAATTGGTTAAAAGATTTTTTAGAAATACCTGGAAAAATTGACGCTTTAGAGCTTGGTAGAAGATTAACCCTACATACGGTTGAGATTGAAAACGTTGAAGATCAACTTGAGAAATTTAAGAATGTTGTTATTGGCAAGATTGTAGAAATTAATCCTCATTCTAATGCTGATAAATTACAAGTGACCAAGGTGGACGTTGGAGGTAAAGACAACCTAAATATTGTTTGCGGAGCTAAGAACATAGAAGTGGGGCAAATGGTCCCTGTCGCTCTTCCTGGAGCGATTTTGCCAAACGGAATAGAGATAAATGAAGGAAAAATTAGAGGAGAGGTTTCAGAGGGAATGCTTTGCGCTGAGGATGAGATAGGTTTGGGTGCTGATCATGATGGAATAATGATTTTGGATAAAAAGGCAAAAAAGGGACAAAATTTAGCAGAATATTTGAAATTAAATGATACAGTTTTTGAGGTTGATAATAAATCCTTAACCAATCGTCCAGATCTTTTAAGTCATATTGGTATAGCTCGAGAAATATCGGTTTTTTTGAATTCTAATTTAACTAAAAAATTTAATAAAATTAATAATTACGACATTTTAGAAACTGAAGATTCTTTAAAGGAATTAAAAGTTAGTATTGAGAATAATGATCTCTGCCCTCGTTATATGGCCATAGAGGTAGAAGGGGTTGAAATAAAAGAATCTCCTAAATGGATGCAAGACAGACTAAGCGCCGTGGGTGTCAGGCCTATAAATAACATGGTAGATATTACAAATTATATAATGATTGAGTGTGGCCAGCCTATGCATGCCTTTGATTCAAGTCTAATAAAAGAGATAATAGTTAGAAGAGCCCGAAAAGGTGAAAAAATTATTACTTTAGACGGAGAAGAAAGAAGGCTAGATGATGAAATGCTTGTAATAGCTGATGGGGAAAAACCCGTTGCAGTAGCTGGAGTTATGGGGGGAGTTAATAGCGAAATTAATCCAGAGACTAAAAATGTTATCTTGGAATCTGCTAATTTTGAAGGAGTTAGGGTGAGAAAAACTTCGCAGAGACTTGGTATTAGAACTGAGTCGTCCATGCGTTTTGAAAAATCATTAGATCCCAATCTATGCAGCCTGGCTATAAGAAGGGCTTGGGATTTAATTAAAGAAGTATGTCCTAAGGCCCAGATTTCGAGTAAGCTCATCGATATAAAAAGTAAGGATAAAGTAAATTTTGGTTTTGACGTGAAGCCAATTAAGCTTGAAGTAGAATGGATTAAAAAAAGGTTAGGGGAGGATGTTGATTCTAATAAAATTACAGATATTTTGGAAGAATTAGGTTTTGGAATTACAAAAGAAAACGACGAAGGTGTTTTAGAGGTTGAGGTTCCCACTTGGAGGGCTACAAAAGATGTGTCTATTAAAGAGGATTTATTAGAGGAAGTAGGTAGAATTATTGGATACGACAACATTAAACCTGCTATGCCTCGTGTAGAACTAGGTTCTCCGGAGATTAATCAAGAAAAAGTTTTAGAGAAAAATATAAAAGACATCTTGTCTCTCGGACTTGGTTTATCAGAGAGCTATAATTATGTTTTTACAAGTGAGGAGAAATTAAAGAAAATAAATATTGACCCCGCTTCTTATATTAGGTTGGCCAACTCTATGTCCGAAAATCACACTCTTTTAAAACAGAATTTAAGCACTAATTTGTTTGATAATATAAGATTAAATCAGGCAAACTTTGACAATGTTTCTTTGTTTGAAATAGGAATGATTTTTATGGATTTTTCTGGTGACATAAATAAAGATGACAAAGGGGAGGAAAGCTTACCGTATCAGGAGAGACGAATTGGCATAATAGAAGCTAGTAACAAAGAGGATGTTTTTAGAAAAGTGAAGGGAAAAGTTGAGTCCTTGTTAGACAGGTTTGATTTAAAAGTTGAGTTTGTTCCAAGTGAACCTGTTTTGTCATGGGGGCAAGAGGGAGTTTGCGCTAATGTGAAAGTTTTAGAGAAAGAAATTGGTTTTGTTTGCCAAGTTGATGATAAGGTTTTGAAAAATTTAGGCATAAAAAAGAAAGTGGCGGTTTGTGAAATAAGATTTTCTGATCTTTTTAACTTAATAAACATGCAGGGTGAAAAGAAATATAAATCAGAAGGAAAATATCCCGCCTTGGAGCGTGATTTAGCTTTTGTAGTAGATAATAAAATACTATATAATGATATAAGGCATGAAATAATTGGTTTTAGCAATTTGATAACTAGGGTAGATCTTTTTGATGTTTATCAAGGAGGAAAATTGGAAAAAAATAAAAAAAACCTAGGTTTTCATATTATCTATCAATCACCTGAAAGAACTCTTAAGGCAGACGAAGTGGAAAATGTACAAAATGAATTAATTAAAAAATTAGAAGAAAAGTACGAAGCGCATATTAGAAATTTTTAAGACAATGATTAAAGAAATAAAAAAAATAAAAAAAATAAAATTTGCTAATATTTTAGGGATTATCTATGCTTCTATCGGCTTTCTTTTTGGTTCTTTTTTCTACCTTTATTTCTTGATAAAAACACTCTTAAGGACGGATGTGATGGTAGTTTCTTGGTTGGATTTTTTAAGTAATTTTTTATATATTTTAGTTTCTGGTTTTTTAGTCTCTTTATCCAGTGGAATAGTCGCCTGGTTTATTGGCCTTCTAATAGCCTCCTTGTATAATCTGTTTGCTTCAAGAGTTGGAGGTATTGAGCTAGAGATTGAAAACAAAGATTATAAGTCCAAGCTTTTTAAAAATTATTAATTATAATTAAAATAAAAATATGTCTTTAATTCAAAATAGCGGGGATTTACTTAATGTAATTATAGCTATTTCTGTTTTGCTTTTAACTTTTTTTATTTGTTGGGTGCTTTTTTATGTTGCTATGAGTCTATATAATGTTTTTAAAATAACCAAAGAGGCTCGTGAAGGTTTAAAGAAGGCACACGAGGTGCTCGATTTTTTGAAAAAAAGGCTAAAGTCAACTTTGTCTTATGTTTATTTATTGGAAGAAATTGGCCAAAAAATGATAGAGCTTATAGGAAATTATAAAGAAAATAAAAAAACATCAGATAGTGATAAAGAAAAAAAGGGTAAATCAAATTCTAAAAAAGAGAAGAAAAAATAGTATTTTTTTAAAATAAAAAAACCAACTTAATTACAGAAGTTGGTTTTTTGTGGTTAAATTTTTAATTTTCTAGTTCATATAAAGCCCTTATCATTGCTTTATTTTTTTTTACTTGAGAATGTTCATTTGTATATCCGTTTTTATCCATGTCTCTAATTTGTTCGCTTAATGTTTCTTTTTCTCTTTGTATGTATTGCCCTTGCTCCTCTTTATTCATTTCTCCGATTGTATGAAGATAGGTTAGTCCCGCTTGTTTTTTTAAAGTTTGGAACTCTTCGTCTTCCATGTCTGGAATTTGTAATATCTCCATTTTACTTTCCTCTTTTTCTGGACTGTCTTGGCTTTGAAGGCTATCTGGTCCCTCCATGCTATTGCCTAAATTTTTCATAAGATTTTTTTTATTTTTTATATTTACATTCTTTGTTGCTACATTTTAGGCTCAGGTCTTTTGTCTCTACTAAAAGGGATTTGCATTCAGGGCATTTTTCTCCTGTAGGTTTGCCAAAATAGGCATTTTTGCAATCAGGATAATTATCGCAAGCATAAAATATTCCTCTCTTGCTTCTTTTTTGAACAATTTCTCCTTTTTCACACTTGGGACATTTTACTCCTGTGGAATTTTTATTTTCTTCAATAGACTTTATATTTTTACATTTAGGGTATGAGGTACAAGCCAGAAATGGTCCGAAGCGACCATTTTTTATTTGCATTTCTGCTCCGCATTTGTCGCATTTTTCCTCTTTGTATTTTTTTTCTAGTTTTTTAATTTCTTCATCTGTTTTTTCATCTCCATCTTTTTTGTCTAGGGATTTTATGTTTTTACAATCAGGATAAGCGCCACAAGCAAGAAATTTACCAAACCTCCCGGTTTTAATAACCATTTCTGCTCCGCATTTGTCGCATTTTTCATTTGATTTTTCTTCAGGCATAATATCTTTTTTATCAACTTCCTTTTCTTTTTTAATTAAATTTTTATGAAAAGGTTTATAAAAATTATTTATTATTTCTTGCCATTTATGTTCTCCTTCGGCGATACTATCTAGTTTATTTTCCATATTGGCCGTAAATTCATAATCAACAATATCCTCGAAATGTTTTACGAGCAAATCTGTTACAATAAAAGCTATTTCGGTTGGCTCTAGTTTTTTTTGCTCATTTCTTTTTACATAATTTCTAGCTTCTATCGTAGAAATTGTAGGAGCATAAGTTGATGGTCTTCCTATTCCGTTTTTTTCTAAAACTTTTACTAAAGAAGCATCAGAATATCTAGAAGGTGGCTTGGTAAAATGTTGTTCTCCTTCTATTTTTTCTGCTTTTAATTTATCTCCCTCTTTTACTTCTGGTAATTCTAGTTCACTACTCTTCTCTTTATAAATTTTTAAGTATCCAGGGAATTTTAATATTTGCCCGCTAGCCCTGAATTGATATTGATTTTCTTTAGTTTTAATATCTATTTGAGTTGAGCCCATGATGGCATCCGGCATTTGGGTGGCCACTGAGCGTTGCCATATCAGATCATATAATTTATATTGCCTGGGGTCGAGTTTATTTTTTAATGATTCTGGGGTACGCGTTGCTTCAGTTGGCCTGATTGCCTCATGGGCTTCTTGAGCTCCCTTGGACTTTGTTTTAAATACTCTTGGTTTATCTAGACAATATTTCTCTCCTAGTGTTTGTTTTAAATATTTTTGAGCCTCCCCTAGAAATTTACTGGACAAGTTCAGTGAGTCAGTTCTCATATATGTGATTAATCCTCCGCTGTCACCACCTAAATCAAGGCCTTCATATAATTGTTGAGCTATCATCATGGTTTGTTTAGCTGAAAATCCCAAAGTTCTATTGGCTATAATTTGAAGAGATGATGTAGTGAGAGGGGTGGGAGCTTTTTTGTTAATTTCTTTTTGTTCAATATTTGAAATCTTGTATTCATTTTTTTCTAAATCTTTTAAAATATTATCAATTTCACCCTTCGTTTTTATTCCCATTTTTCCAACGGCTTTACCTTTTATTTTATTTAGTTTTGCTTCTATTTTTTCTTTTTTTTCTGTATCAAAAGTACCATTAACAGACCAATACTCTTCGCTGTTAAAGGCTTGAATTTCTCTTTCTCTTTCTATTATAAGTCTTAGTGCTACGCTTTGCACTCTTCCAGCTGATAGCCCGTAGGTAATTTTTTTCCATAAAAAGGGTGACAGTTCAAACCCAACTAAGCGATCAAGAACTCTTCTCGCCTGTTGTGCGTCCACCATTTTCATATCTATTTTTCTTGGATTTTTTAGAGCACTTAATATTGCATCTTTAGTAATTTCATGAAATACAATTCTGTCTGTTTTGCTAATATCAATATTTAAGGCTTCCACTAGATGCCAGGCGATGGCCTCACCTTCTCTGTCTTCATCGGGTGCTAGGATTATTTTATCAGCTTTTCTGGCCAAGCTTTTTAATTCATTTACATTTTTTTTAGCTTTTTCTGGGACAATATAAGTGGGCTTGAAATTATTTTCAATATCAATCCCCATATTTTTTCTGCTCAAATCTCTAACATGACCAAAGGATGATTTTATTTTATATTTAGAGCTTAAAAACTTAGTAAGAGTTTTCGCTTTAGTGGGGGACTCTACTATTATTAATTCCATAATTATAAATTATAATTTTATATATTCTGCATTGCCAATATTTTTTATTAAGCCTTTAATTTCCATTAAGCTTAAATTACTATTAACAATAGATGATTTCATTTTACTCTCTTTAATAATCTGGTTTATATTTTTGGGCTCTCCGTTTATATTTGAGATTATTATTTCTTCTTCTTTTGAGAGTTTTATTGACTGATTATTATTAATAGCGAACTTTTCTTTTTTAGTCAAATTTAATTCTTCAGCGATATCCTCGGAAGATGTGATTCCTTTAGCCCCCATCTTTATTAATTTATTCGTTCCTTTTGATACGGGAGAAAAAATATTTCCTGGAATAGAAAGTACTTCTCGGTTTTGTTCTAGTGAAAACCTAGCCGTTATAAGAGAGCCTGATTTTTCTCCAGCTTCTATTATTAAAGCCCCTAGAGATAGTCCTGAGATTACCCTATTTCTTTGCGGGAAATGATGTTTTAAAGCTGGCGTTTTAGGTGGAAATTCAGATAGGACTAAATTGCCATTTTTTATTAAGTTTTCACATAAAGATTGATTTTGAGCAGGATATACGTTTCTTTTATTTATACCTGATCCTAAAACAGCAATTGTCTTTGTCTCTTGCTCCATGGTAATTTTATGTGATAATGTGTCTATTCCCAAAGCTAGACCACTGACAATAACAATTTCATAAGAGTTAACTAAATCTTTAATGATTTTTTCAACAATCTGTTTTCCATAGTAACTATATTTTCTTGATCCTACTACCGCTAAACAAGGTTTTTGTGTTAAATTAAAATTTCCTCTATAATATATAATATTGGGCGGGTCATATGTTTCCAAAAGAAGTTTGGGATATTTTTTGTCCCACCTAGTAATCATTTTAATTTCCTCTTTTTTTAGTTCTTCCCAAGCCTTCTCTTTATCAAATTTTTTTCTTTGGGCTAGAAAATTTTCAAATACATTCTTTTTAATTCCAGTTTTATAAAGTTCTTTTATCGGAGCTTCCCAAATATTTCGGGGGTGTTTAAAATTATTCATTAAAATTTTCAAGCGGATAGGGCCAAAAGAGGGAAAATAGCTGAGTGCTAAGAGATATTTGTAAAAGTCCTCATTAACTATTGACATAATTAGGCAAAAGTGTTAGTATAAAAAGTTGTATATTTTTCAGATTTCTACCTAGGAGTTTTAGTCCGGTGAATTCCCTCCTGTTTTCTCGGGTTTAAAAGGATTTCCTTGGCTTCTAGGTGGTAATCTGAACGATATTTATAAAGCCGTTTTTTAAATAAAAGGACGGCTTTTTACATTTCTTTTTTTATAATTTCTTTATTAATTTTTTCTATAATTTTTAATTCTTCCAAGTTAAATTTTTGTAAAACATATTTTTCTAATGGTATTTGTTCTTTTAAACCTAGAATTCCCACTCTAATTCTTTTGAAGTTTTTAGTTTTTAGGTGGTTTATTGTTGACTGAACGCCTCTATGTCCCGCGCTTCTGGAATTAATTGATATTTTATATTTCCCCAATGGTATATCAGAGTCATCATGAATAACTGTTAATTTATAACTCAAGTCAGAATCCTTTATTTTTTTAAATAATTTTGTCGGTAATAATTTATAATAAGACAAGATTTTATATATAGATAATCCTGAGTTATTCATAAATTCTTGAGGTTTTATATATAAAATTTTTCCATCTTGACATATTTCTGCCGAAAATTTTTTATTAAATTCCCAAGTTAAGCCTTTTTCTTCTATTAGGACGTCTAGTAGAATAAAGCCAACGATATGTTTGGTTTTTTTGTATTTCTCTCCTGGATTTCCCAAGCCAACTATAATTTTCATTAGTCTATTTTGATTTTAATGTTAATAGGAGAGGCATAAAATTTAAATTTACTTTTTAGTTGATTTTTAATGAAGTTGACATAGGAAAAATGAAGAGTGTCTTTGGGTCCTATTTTTACGTTAAATAAAGGAGGATTGGATTTTAATTGATTTATCTTGTATATATATGGAGGTTTAATTCCTTTAGCTTTTGCAGGTGGATGAATCTTTACTATTCTTGATAATAATTTGTCTAATTGAGATTGGCTTAATTCTTTTTTCCTCCCCTCATCAGCCTCAATAATTAATTCAAAAATTTTATTTG
>JAIOTG010000055.1 GCA_021106995.1 bacterium | reverse complement strand
TAGATGCTAATCATCCAGCTGACTTTGGTATTATAGATTGGGAAGATACTATTCCTGACGAAACATCAATTAGACAGTTTGAGGTTCGGGTCGGAAATGTTCCCACTCCAGATTCTTCTTGGACTACTTGGAGGTGGGTTACAGACGGTCAGGATTTGTCTATTTTTGATGGTAATAGATATATTCAGTATCATGTTATTTTAGGAACAGATAATTTATCTCAAACGCCTAGTTTAGATAAAGTGGCTATAGAAATTAATGTTTCTGCTTTAATTTCTTCTTCTTTTGACACTCAAGATATTAGAGCTGGAATTGTTGATTTGTCCTGGACTGAACAATTAAATGGTGGAGACGTTGTTTTTCAAGTTCGCACATCTCCTAATAATGTTAATTGGACTTCTTGGTGCGGTCCTGAGCAACTTGGAGAAGATTCTACTTCAAGTTGTGAAACTGAAGAATTTTATTCTAATCCAACAGCCACACAGTCCATAGATAGTATGTTTTTAGATACAATAAACGATCAGTATATGCAATATAAAGCAGTTTTAATGTCGGATTTTGTAGGAGGTAGCCAAATACCGCTTATATCTCAAGTTGACTTTGATTATGATGTGCCTAAAAATATAGAACGTATTTATGAGAGTGTGTTCACTTCCAGAATATTTGATACTCATTATTATGATCCTGATTTTGGGAATATAGACTGGGAAGAAGTTGTCCCGCCTAATACATCTCTAACTATTCAAGTTAGATCAGGAAGCACTTCGGATCCTAGTCTGTGGACTTCTGGCTGGCAAAATGTTTCCAATGGGAGTTCCTTGGATTTTTGTGATGGTAGTAGATATGTTCAGTATAGAACCACTTTAGGAACCGATGATTTATCTTTAACTTCTAGTTTAGATAAGGTAGTTATTAATAGTAATGTCTCTACACTTGTTTCTTCTGTTTATGACAGTGATGATAGTAATAATTTAGTTGATGATTTAAGGTGGGATGAGACTCAAAATGCTAGTTCCGATGATGTTCTTTACCAAATTCGTACCTCTCCCGATGGTATTAATTGGACATCTTGGTGTGGTCCGGAGCCGGTTTCTGAAAATACTTCTGGTGTTTGTGATATCTATTCTTTTTATACTGATCCACTTGGGTCAGAAAAAGAAGAGACGATGTTTAGGTTTGGTACTGATGATCAATATATGCAATATAGGGCTATGCTTATAGCAGACTCAATCTCGGGTATAAATTTACCTTCTATTTCCAGTACCACGCTTCAATATGATATTCCTGATAATTCTCCGCGTATTTATGAGAGCACCTTTACTTCTAGAATAATGGACTCTCATCATCCTAGTGATTTCGGTACTATAAGATGGATAAATCAAATACCTGCCGATACTTCGGTTCGTAACTTTCAAGTTAGAGCTGGAAATGTATCCTCAGTAGATGCTAGTTGGACTACTTGGCAATCAGTATTTAATTGGGATAGCTTGGATTTCTTTGATGGAAATAGATATATTCAATACCATGCAATTTTAGGAACTGATGATTTAAGCAGGTCTCCAAGTTTGGACAGAGTGGCAATTAGTACTAATGTGTCCGCTCTTATTTCTTCTCCTTTTAATAGTGATGATAGTAGAAATATGGTGAGGAATTTAACCTGGGTAGAAGACAGGCCTGGTTCCTCTAGTGTTGCTTTTCAAATTAGGACATCACCAGACATTGGTAGTCCTACGGCTTGGAGCGACTGGTGTGGACCTGATAACGGTGGCAGTGGATGTGATTCTGAGTCTTTTTTTACAAATCCTAGCGCCACCAAGACCATTGATAATATGTTTTATGATTATGTAGGAGATCAATATATGCAATATAAGGCTATATTGATGTCCGATAGTGCAGGTGGAGGTGATTTGCCAAGCGTGTCTACTACAAGTTTAGAATATGAACCTCCAATACGTTCTCCCCGCGATTATGAGAGCACCTTTACTTCTCGGATTTTTGATTTAGGTAACCCTTTTGACTTGGGTGGAATTTATTGGAACGAAATTGTTCCGGCTGACACTTCCATAAGAATTTTTGCAAGATTTGGCACCGGCCTTAATTTAGGGTCTATTACTTGGAGTAGCGGTTATGAATATGTTCATGATTGGGAAGAGATTCCGAGTAATGAAATAGAATTTGGCAATGATCTGTTAGGGGTAGTTATTCCTGAGGGATATGATGGTAGCAGATTTGTTCAATACCAAGTAATTTTAGGTACTGATGATTTATCTAGGACACCAAGTTTTGATAAATTTTTAGTTGAATATTTTGGTGGTCATTTAACTTCCTCTGTTTATTCGGCTAGTGCTGGTCAAGTTGATCAAATGGCTATTACTGGAATATCTTGGGAGGAAAATTGGGATAATGGAGAATTAGGTGATAAGTTTAAACTTAATTTAAGAACATCGTCGTTACCTTTAAACATATTGGGAAGTGAGTGGATTGGAGTGGCTACCTCCACTTTCTCAGCCGGGTCTGATTGTTCTGTCAGTGCTTCAGGAACTAATCAGGTTGTTACTTGTGATATAAGCCGTATAGATCAAACTTTAAGAGATAATAATTTGGATAATGTTATGCAGTATCGTCTTGATTTCTTTGTTTCAGAGGACACTAGTTTAGGAAGAGCTAATTTTTCTAATTTTCAAGAAATAAAAATTGATTATTTAAAAAATTCACCTCCCGAATTTGGTTCAGTTACTTCGAGTCAAGAAACTATTTTTGATACTGAGCCTGGAAAAGTAAAGATTGATTATGAAATTAGAGATGATGATTATGATCCAGCTACTAGCTACACTTATATAACTCCTTACTTTGAATACTCCTCTGATGGTGGGTCAAGTTGGAATTCTATTTCGTCAACTAGTTTAGTTTTTGCTACCACTTCTATTCAAGGTGATTTTAGGGATTATAACAGCGATGGAAGTTTAGATGTTAGAGTAAATGAAAGTACTTATATAAGATATCTTGCTTATTGGGATGCTAAGAATGACTTACCGGGAATCTACGCGACTGGAACAGATATACAAATTAGAATAATGGCAGATGATTGGGAAGCGATGTTTAATAGGAGTACTAGCACGGCTATGAGTTTTGACTTGGATACCAAGGACCCCAGTTACAGCGGTAACCCTATATCAATTTCAGGTATAAGTGCAGGTACAAATTATACAACCGCCACTATAACTTTAACTAGTTTTGTGGATGATTCCGATCTTTTTAGAAAGATAGGGTTTGATCAAGAGTTATTAAGAAATAATCCAGGGTTTGCTTGGAGTGATCAATTTGGCGGAAGTGGAATTTCCACCACCATACAATTACAGACTAATCCTGATATTGTTTATGCCCGTGTTACAGATTTGTATAATAATGGAGCTCCTATTTTTGGGGTTGCTTCTGATCATAATGTAGAGGGATACGCCTATGACAGTCTTTTGGGTGGAAATAGTTTCGCCAATTTTAGTTGTTACTATGATACATTTAATAATTGTACCCCCACATCTACGTTTGGGGTAAATATTGATCGCTATACTATGAACTTTTCTGGATTTGCCTATACTGATGATGGTTGGATTAGTTTTGAATCAAGCTCTACTCCCCCTGATAATTATGATTTTAATGTTGACTGTTTAGATGACTATACTTGTGACGGATCTTCAGTTCCTCCTTGTACTGCTTGTTATAATCCTCAAGATGGGAATGTTTATGGTTGGGCGCTATTAAATGATAATTGGATCAAGTTAAGAGGTGGTGTAACAGGGGGTGATGCTGATGTTCTCTTGAATCGTGATAATGGGGAATTTGAGGGACTTGCCAGAAGCACAAGTTCACCTAGTATTGATTATTTATATTTTAATAATTTAACTGAAGGGGTTGCTCGTAATGATCCTGAAGGATTTCTTTATAAAGTTATATTAGTAAATCAATCCCCACCTACAATAACAAGTTTAGTTACAAGAATTGCAAGTAGTTCTGATTTGTGTGAAGATATTTTAGACGCTTTAAATGTAAATTTAGAGTGGGAAATATCAGATAGTGATCCATTGGAAAGAAGCATTGCCTATGAGGCAGATGTCTCTGATACTACTCCAGTAATTATAGTGAGTATCTCGGGAACAACTTCTCCTAGTGCCGCTATTATGGGTGGGAGTGTGGCTTTAAGCGGAAGTCAATTAGATTATGATTCAGATTACTCCTGGAGAGTAAGAGCCGCGGATTCTTTTGGTCTTTGGTCTGCTTGGGTTGATTTCGATTATTCTTTGCCTAATCATGATATTTTGAATTATGGATTAATAACGGATAGTGATGGAAATCCCCAAACCTTTACTACCTATTTACATGAATTCCCTGAGCCTTATTTTAGATGGATTCCAGAAGAAATAAATCAAAATACTCCTATAGTATTTACCGCTACCTCTTCAATAATATGGAGCGTTTTTAATCCGGCGCCACCCTCCCCATCTCCGTTTTCCACTTCTAGTTATCAAAGTTTATTATGGAATACAAATGATTCTAGCAGAGTTGATATTTATAGTACCACCACACCTACCACTACTATTAAATTTAAGTTTACCAGTTCAACTCCGGTAAATGTTATATTAAGTATTACAGATTTGGATGGTTATAGCTGTAGTACTTCAAGTGATTTTAATATAAATGTTCTTCCCGATTGGATAGAAGTTAAAACCAGGGATTAGGATTCTTTATGGATAAAAAATATAACAATAAAAATGATGGATTTAGTTTAATGGAAATAATAGTGGTTATTTTTATAATAGCTTTGTTTTCTGGTTCTCTTTTTGCTAATTACAAACAAGGTAATAATACTAATAAATTAATAATTGAAGCAAATATATTGGCCAGTAATATTCGTTTAGCCCAGAATAACACTTTAGGTGCAGTAAAATATGGAACTAGCACACCTTCTGGAGGTTGGGGTATACATATTGATTTAGCAAGCGATAATAATAGTTATTATGTCTTTGCTAACAAGAATTATGAAAGTGACGGTAGTTTAGGTTATGATTTCGGGGAGTCAATAATTGGCAGCGGAGGGCGGGTTATTGATATGGACGGAGAGATTAAAATAGCTAGTACTTCAGTAGGGAATATATTGGACATTTCTTTTGTACCCCCTGATCCCGATACCATTATTTATGATGGTACAGCCACTTATACTGAAGCTGTTATTATGTTAGAAACAAAAGAAGGTATAAGTAGGAGAATAAAAATTAGCTCCTTCGGTCTTATTGAGACTTTGAGATAGTTAATATAAAACAATAATCGTTTTAGAGAAATTTATATGATTAATAGTTATAAAAATAACAAAGGTTTTACTTTACTTGAAATTGCTGTTTCAATTTTTATTGTTTCTTTAGGTGTTTTGGGTATTTTGGGGTTAATAAACTATAGCATGCAAGCTGAGATTGTTTCCAGAAATGAACTTGTAGCCAGCCAATTAGCCCAGGAAGGCTTGGAATTAGTTAGAAATATACGTGATAACAACTGGCTTAATAGCGTTGATTGGACTGATGGAATTATTGACTATAATACTTACACAATTGATTATAATAAAAATATTGTTACTGTAAGTAATATTGAAGAGGATGATGCTAAATTATTTCTTGATTCAGATGGTTTTTATTTTCATGGAGGGGCTACAAGCACTAATTTTTCCAGGCTAATAACTATAAAAGATGAGGACACTGCGAATACTCCACCCGAATATTTTACAGTTGAATCAAATGTTCTTTGGCGTGATCAGAAAGGTACTCATGAATATAAAGCTGAGACTAAACTTTATAATTGGCGATAATAAAATATGAATAAGATATTAGAAAAAATAAGAAAACAACAAGCAGGCGTAACCCTTTTGGAGTTGGTAGTGGCTATTTCTCTTTTTACTATGTTAATTTTGTCAGTTACTCAGATTTTTAACATGACTCTTAGGGTGGGGGCAAATGTGGTTGCCTCTCAAAAGGTTCAGAAAGAAATGAGGTATATTTTTGAAGTTATTTCAAAAGAAGTTAGAATGGCCAAGGTTGATAAAAGTGGTATATGCATAGCCCCCGATTGGCTTTTTGTAATATCTGGCGGAGGTCAAGAATTAAGTTTTTTAAATAAAGATGATGAATGCGTAGTTTATAGTTTTGTTGATGATAGTTTTTCTATTGATAGAGATGGTGTTAGCGAGGAATTGACTTCTGACGAGATTGTGGTGGAAGATTTAGAGTTTAGAAGATTTGGATATACTCCTGCAGAGCAACCAGCAATACTATTAAGAATGACTGTTTATAATAAGAATGACTCTAATAAAAAAATAAATTTACAAACTACTATTTCTTCAAGAGATTATGAATAAAAATATTTTAAAAAATCAAAAAGGTAATGCTATTTTTTTAGTTTTGGTTATTATGTCAGGTATGTTGGTAGTTGGACTAGGTTTGGGTAATTTAATTTTAACCAATATTAAAATGGGAGGGGTCCAAACTCAATCTACTAAGGCTTATTTTGCCGCTGAAGCCGGAGCAGAATTTATTTTGTATGAGTATAGAAAAAATTCATATACCCCCCCCTATCCAAATAATAATTCAATTGCTTCCAGCACTCTTTCTAATGGTAGTAGTTATAATGTGAGTTATAGTGAGGGTTCTGACGGAGGGTATGATTTTAAAGACTTTGTATCTATAGGTTCCTTTGGTAATGTTAGGAGAAGCGTAGAAACATCTTTGAGATATTATAATGGATCTTAATTAATTTTATTTAAATAAAGATATTTGTAGCTCTGGATATCTCTTTGTTTTTATGGACAAAAATAAGACAATAAAAAGAATTGAAAAATTAAAAACAGAAATAAATTATCACAGATATTTATACCATGTAGAAGACAGGGAGGAGATAAGTGAGTCAGCTTTAGATAGTTTAAAAAAGGAATTAGCTGATTTGGAAAGTAATTTTCCTGAGCTTATTACCCCGGATTCTCCTACTCAGAGAGTTGGAGGTAAACCTTTAAATAAATTTGAGAAAATTGAACATTCTGTGCGTATGATTTCTATGTTTGATGCTTTTGCGAGAGATGATGTACATAATTGGATAGGAAGATTAAAAAGATTAAAATCCGATTTTGACAGTGAATATTATTGTGAACTAAAACTAGATGGCTTGGCTATGGCCCTTAGATATAAGGAGCTTGTTTTTAATTTAGCCGCAACTAGGGGTGACGGTATGGTGGGTGAAAATGTTACTCAGAATGTTAAAACAATAGAAAGTGTTCCTTTAAGGCTGAGAGTGCCAAATAAAAGCGAATTAAAAGAAATAGGGTTAAATATTAAAGAGATAAATGAGGTTCAAAATAAAATTAAAAAAAGTGAAATAGAAATTAGGGGAGAAGTGGTAATGACAATTAAAGAATTAGAGAGACTGAACAAAAAATTTGAACAACTTGGTAAATCTGTTTTAGCTAATCCGAGAAACGCTGTTGCTGGTTCAATTAGACAATTAAATTCAGAGGTAGTATCTGAGAGAAAGCTTGCTTTCTATGCTTATGAATTAATAGTGGATTTACCATTACTTACTCAAGGGAGAAAAATTAAACTTTTAGAGCTTTTAGGTTTTAAAACTCTTCCCCAAAACTCTTTATTTAATAGTTTGGATGAAATTTTTAAATTTAGGGATTATTGGGCCAGCCATAAAAACAAGCTTCCTTTTCAAGTAGATGGTATAGTAATTAAAATTAATCAGCTTAGATTTTGGCCTATTCTTGGTATAGTGGGAAAGGGGCCTAGATATATGATGGCTTATAAATTTCCAGCTGAACAAAGCACTACTAAATTAATAGATGTTAAATGGCAGATAGGTCGAACCGGTATTTTAACTCCAATTGCCACTTTAGAGCCCGTTAGAGTCGGTGGAGTAATTGTAACTCATGCAACCCTCCATAATATGGATGAAATAGAAAGATTAGGACTTAGAATTGGAGATACGGTTATTATAGAGAGAGCTGGAGATGTTATTCCAAAGATAATTAAAGTTTTAGTTAAACTTCGTGATGGAAGTGAAAAAAAAATAAATATTTCTAAAAAATGTCCTAATTGTGGGGGTGGTGTTAAAAGAGCTGAAGGAGAGGTTGCCTATAGATGTATTAATACAGATTGTTACGCCGTTAATTTGAGACGTTTAATGCACTTTGTTTCTAAAGGAGCTTTGGATATAGAGGGTTTAGGCCCCAAGATAGTGGAACAGCTTATCAAAAATGAAAAAGTGAGTGATGTTTCAGATTTTTTTTCACTTAGTGAATGTGATTTAAAGCCCCTTGAGAGATTTGCTGATAAATCAGCGAAGAATTTGATTAAATCTATTCAAGATAAAAAGCAGATTGATTTGGCTAAATTTATTTACGCCTTAGGAATTCGTCATGTGGGCGAAGGAGTTTCATATTCTTTTGCTATTATGATAGCTTTAAAATTTCAAGCAGATAAAAATAATAATATTGAATTATTAAAAGATGTCAAAAGATTAATAAAGATAATTCAATCTTTTTCAAAGGAAAATTTAATGGATTTAATAGATCTGGGACCTGTTATTTCAGAAAGTTTATATAATTGGTTTCAAAATAAAAAAAACATTGAAGTATTAATGAAGTTAAAAGATAATGGTGTTCAAATTAAATACCATAGATTTTTAGATAAAAAACAAAGAACGCTACAAGGTAAAAAATTTGTTTTAACAGGGACATTAGAGAATTTGACAAGAATAGACGCTAAGAATAAAATAAGAGAACTTGGAGGAGAAATTTCCACAACAGTCAGTAAAAATATTGACTATGTAATTGTGGGAAAAAATTCAGGCAGTAAAAACGAAAAAGCTAAAAATTTAGGTATAAAAATTATTAATGAGGATAAATTTATAAATCTTATAAAATAATTTTATATATTTATAATAATTATAAATATGAAGTTAGATAAAAAACAAATAAAACATATAGCTAGTTTATCAAAATTGGAATTAACTGATAAAGAGCTGGAAAAATATGGAAATCAACTTTCTGATGTTTTGGGTTATATTGATCAGTTGAAAGAGGTGGATGTTAGTGATACGATTCCTACGGCTCAAGTAACTGGACTTGAGAATGTTTTAGAAGAAGATGTTGTTAGAGATTGGGATAATAAAGAGATTGACTTAGCGTTAAATCAAGCTCCAGAGCTCGACGGAAGAGAAGTAAAAGTTAAGAGAGTGTTAGAGTAGATTATAAGATTTTTAAAATGTAAATTTTATGGAATTAAATAAACTAACAATTAAAGAGGCAAGACAAAAATTGGATAAAGGAGAAATTTCATCTTTTGATTTAACTAAAATTTGCTTAGATAGAATTAAAAAAATTGATGATAAAGTTAAGGCTTGTATCACAATTTGTGAAAAGGAGGCTCTAGAGGAAGCTAAAAAGGCTGATGAGAAAATAAAAAAAGGAGAAAAAAGTGATTTATTAGGTATTCCTTATATTGCCAAAGATAATATATTAACAAAAGGTGTAAAGACAACCGCTGCTTCTAAGTTTTTGGAAAATTATATAGCTCCTTATGACGCTACTATAATAAAGAAATTAAAAAATGAGGGGGCTGTGCTTTTAGCTAAGTCTAATTTAGATGAATTTGCTCATGGAGCCTCTACTGAAAATAGTTGTCATAGACCAACTCATAATCCTTGGGATTTAGAAAGAGTTCCGGGAGGTTCTTCTGGTGGTTCGGCTGCAGCCGTAGCCGCTGATATGTGTATTTTTTCTCTAGGTACAGATACTGGCGGATCGATCAGATGTCCAGCTGGTTTTTGTGGTGTTGTTGGCCTAAAGCCTAGTTATGGCCTTGCTTCAAGGTTTGGTTTAATTTCTATGACTTCTTCTACTGATGTTCCCGGGCCTATTACTAAGACAGTGGAAGATGCTGAAATAGTTATGGGAGTTATAATGGGAAAAGATGAAAATGACGCAACTACAGTGGAATTTAAAAATGAAGAGAAAACTAAAAATAATATAAAAGATTTTAAAATTGGAATTCCAAGTGAGTATTTTGATGAGAAAGTTGATAAGAAAGTAATTGATTTGGTAAAGAAGGCGATAGGTGAATTGGAAAAAAAGGGAGCAAAAGTTGTAGAGATTAGCCTCCCTCACACTAAATATACAGTTCCGACTTATTATATAATAACTCCATCAGAAATTAGTTCTAACTTGGCTCGTTTTGACGGAATTAGGTATGGAGTTCGACAAGGAGAAGGGGATGATTTGGAAAATGTTTATTTAGCTTCTCGGGGTAAGGGTTTTGGCGAGGAAGTTAAAAGAAGAATAATGCTTGGAACCTATACTTTGAGCGCTGGATATAGAGATGCTTATTATTTGCAAGCTCAAAAAGTGAGGACTAAGATTAAAGAAGAACTTGATTTTGAATTGGAAAAAGTTGATTGTCTGATAACTCCAACCTCTCCTCATACGGCTTTTAAAATAGGAGAACAAGCGGATGATCCTATTTTAATGTATTTAGAAGATATACTTGTTAGTGGTCCATCTTTAGCAGGTCTTCCAGCTATATCAATTCCTTGTGGAGAGATAGATGGTTTGCCGGTAGGAATGCAGATAATAGGAAGTAGGTTGAATGAAAAAATCTTGTTTAATATAGGAAATATTTTTCAAAATATAACGGATTGGCATATTAAAAGGCCTAATATTTAATATTTTAAAAAAATCAAAAATTTAATTCTTAACTTTTGATTTTTATTTGGAGAGTTCGCCTAGTGGCCTATGGCACTTGCTTGGAAAGCAAGCGGGTTTTAAAGCCCACGCGGGTTCAAATCCCGCACTCTCCGCCAATGTTATTAGAAATCTTGCATTTTGTTTTTGTTTATGATAAATTAATCTTTAATATAAAAATTAAAAAAGAAAGCTAATTTAAGAATTTAAATTTTTTTATGTCAGAAGAGAAGAATATTATTGAGAAAATTATTAAACCCGACACTGCTAGAGGAAGAGTTTGGCAGGTTTTTGTTTTAATAATTTTTTTAACTATCGGAGGTCTTTTAATTAATGGGGGTAACTATTATAACAAGGGAACTGATTGGTTGTCTCAGAAAACTAATGATGTAGTTCAACTTCCTAAAATCGGGGAAGCGAATTTTAGCTTAGGTTTAGATTTACAAGGAGGTACTCATTTAGTCTATGAGGCTGATGTTAGTCAAGTTCCTGCTGGAAAAGAAGATTCGGCCGTAGAGGGTGTCAGAGATGTAATTGAGAGAAGGGTAAATGTTTTTGGAGTGAGTGAGCCAGAAATTAGAAAAGTTAGGACTAGCGAAGGTGGCTACCGTATTGTTGCTGATTTGGCTGGAATTAAGGATGTTAATAAGGCTATTGAGATGATTGGAAAAACCCCTTTATTAGAGTTTAAAGAAGAGGGAGAAATGAGGGCAGAGTTATCTTCTCAGGAAAAAGAAGATTTAGATAAATATAATCAAGAAGCTGAAAAAACAGCCGAAGAAGTTTTGGGAAAAGTTTTATCAGGCGGCGATTTTAGTGTTTTAGAAGAGGAATATGATCAGAAAACAGACGGAGGAGAAGAATGGATTGATGATGCTATGATTACTGATTATCTTAAAAATTTAGAAAAAGGAAGTGTTTACGGAGACTTAATTAAAACTAATGAGTCTTATTTAATAATGAAACTTTTAGATAAGAGGACTAAAATAAACGAATTTACTAATGATCCTTATGAAGAAGTTGAGGCTAGTCATTTATTGATTTGTCATAATGAGAGCGAGGGTTGTGAAAGTGATTTAAGTAAAGAGGATGCTCGCGCTAAAATTCAGGAAATAAAAAACAAAGCAACCATTAATAATTTTGATGATTTGGTTAGAGAATATTCTGACGAACCAGGAGCTGGCCAAACTGGCGGGGACTTAAGTTGGTTTAGTCGCGAAGACATGGTTAAGCCTTTCTCTGATACTGTTTTTGATAACCAGGAAGTGGGAACTATTTCCTATATTGTAGAGACTAAGTTTGGTTATCACCTTATTTATAAAAAAAACGAGAGGGAAATAATAGAATATAAAATTTCTGATATTGTAATTAACAAGAAACTTGAAGCCGATTATGTTGATCCCCAGATGGAATGGAAAAATACTGAGTTGACCGGTAAATATCTAGAAAGCTCTCAAATTAGCTGGGGAAGAACTGGATCTGCTCAAGTGGGTCTTCAATTTGATAACGAGGGAGCTGGGTTGTTTGGGGAAATTACAGAAAGAAATATTGGTAAAAGAGTGGCTATATTTTTAGATGGAGAATTAGTAAGTGCCCCTACTGTTAATGAAAAAATAACAGGAGGTCAGGCTGTGATTACCGGTAGTTTTTCAATACAAGAAGCTAAAGAAATGACAGAGAGGCTAAATCAAGGAGCTTTACCCGTCCCCATAAAATTAGTAAGCCAAAAAACGGTAGGACCTTCTTTGGGGCTTAGTTCTGTTAAAAGCAGTTTAAAGGCTGGAATTATAGGATTGATTTTAATAGTTTTGTTTATGATTATTACTTACCGTTATTTAGGTGCGTTAGCTGTGATTTCTTTAAGTATTTATGGCGTATTAGTTTTAGCAGTTTTTAAAATACTTTCAATAACTCTTACGTTAGCTGGATTAGCTGGATTTATATTATCAATTGGTATGGCTGTTGATGCTAACGTTTTAATATTTGAAAGATTAAAAGAAGAAATAAAAAAAGGAAAAGAAATGAGCAGTGCTATAAATGATAGTTTTAAAAGAGCATGGCCTTCAATTAGGGATGGTAATTTTTCCACCCTTATAACCTGTTTTATATTAGTTGAATTTACCACTACTTTAATAAGGGGTTTTGCTATAACGTTGGCTATTGGTATTTTGGTTTCACTTTTCTCAGCTATGGTTATAACTAGAAATTTAATGTTGCTTTTTCCTAAAAAATGGATAAATAAAAAAATAATCGGTATAAAATAATAAAACATATGACTTTAAACATTATTCCTAAAAGAAAAATTTGGTTTACTATTTCAATAATTTTATCTGGATTATCTGTAGTTTATTTAATGATGTGGGGACTTGATTTTGGTATTGATTTTGTAGGAGGAAGCTCTCTTAATATAGAATATGCCATCCAAAGTCCAAGTGTCACTCAAGTAAAAGAAGCTTTGGGACCATTAGATTTGGATAGTTTAGAGGTTCAACCCTCAGGAGAGAGAGATATGATATTAAGGTTTGAAGAAACTGATGAAGAAACTCATCATGAAATTTTGAATAAATTAAACAGTATAGATCAGAAAACATATGGCGAAATTGAAGAGTTAAGCTTCGATTCAGTTGGCCCCTCTATCGGTCAAACTTTAAAAAGAAAATCTTTTTACGCGGTGATCTTGGTCATTCTTGCTATTATTGCCTATATTGCTTGGACTTTTAGAAAGGTTGCTCAACCGATTGCTTCTTGGAAATATGGAATTACCGCTGTTATAACTTTAGTTCACGATTGTTTAATCGTTTTAGGTGTATTTTCATTTTTGGGTCATTTTTATGGAATGGAAGTAGACTCTGCTTTTATAGCCGCCATATTAACTGTTCTTGGTTATAGTGTTAATGATACGATTGTTGTATTTGACAGGATAAGAGAAAATTTACCTAAAAGTGAAGAAGATTTCGCTGGAACTATTAATACTAGTGTTAATCAAACTATTATTCGTTCAATAAACACTTCTTTAACGACTATGTTAATTTTGTTTACTATAGTTGTTTGGGGCGGAGCTTCTGTTCAAGCCTTTGCCTTAGCTTTATTAATAGGAGTGTTCATTGGTACTTATAGTTCAATATTCCTAGCCTCTCCTTTATTGGTTTTATGGGAGAAAAAAAATAGTTTATAAATATTGTAAACAAATTATGATGAAAGCCTAATTTATTTTTAATTAGGCTTTTAGTTTTTTGACATTATTGTTTTTTTTAGTTAGAATATTAATTAAGTTTGTTTTTATAAGAAAGATATTTCGCTAATTGTACAAATTTTTTGAACACCTATATTTTTTTAAAAATAATTTTATTTTATTATGCGTCAATCAAAGCTTTTTACAAAAACTATCGAGGAAATTCCTAAAGACGAGGTTTCAAAAAACGCTCAATTACTGCTTCAGGCAGGGTTTGTGTTTAAGGAAATGGCAGGCGTATACTCTTATTTGCCGTTAGGCTTGCGAGTTTTAAATAATATTTCAAATATTGTTCGTGATGAGATGAATAATGTCGGTGGAAAGGAAATTTTTATGACCGTTTTGCAGGACAAGAAAATTTGGGAAAAAACCAATCGTTGGAATGATGAAGTGGTTGACAATTGGTTTAAAACGAAGTTGAAAAATGGAACAGAATTAGGGCTTGGTTTTACTCATGAAGAAGCGATTGCGCGGATTGTGAAAAATTATATTTCTTCGTATAAAGATTTGCCATTTTATGCTTATCAGATTCAAGTTAAATTTAGAAACGAAGCTCGTGCTAAAGCTGGTTTAATGCGGGGAAGAGAATTTTTTATGAAGGACCTATATTCTTTTTCTAGAAATAAAAAAGAGCATGATATTTTTTATGAAAAAATGAAAGATGTTTATATTCAGGTTTTTAATCGATTAGGAATGGGCTCTAAAACATATGTAACCATTTCTTCTGGTGGTTCTTTTTCAAAATATTCTTACGAATTTCAGAC
>JAIOTG010000034.1 GCA_021106995.1 bacterium | reverse complement strand
TCAATATTAAATTTATAACATAAATGATGGCATGGTAGCCATGGCTATACGTAGTTATAATTTGGTACTATTCTATATACGAAAAATCCTCTTTAAAATTATGTCAAAAATTCTTAATCCAACCGAGATCATAGTTTGTATTACAAATATTCCAAATATAATTCTAATAATATAAAAATAAAAAATAAACTTACATTTATTTATATAGTTTATAAATGTTATTTTCAAAATAAAGATCTGCTAATTTTTCAAAAGCAACATAATTCTTATTTTCGATACCTATAATTTCTATCAATTTATTTTCAACATCTTCAAAATTTTCTTTATTATTCAAACCTTCCATTTCCTTAAACATTTTATCAACCTTGTCTTCGTCTTTATCATCACTTTGTGACTCAATTTCTTTGTTGTAATTTTCCCTCTTTTGTTTCAACTTTTTGTAATATTCTTGACCGAAATTAATAGTTTTATTGAAAAAAATATTTAAAAATCCCCAGATTCCAGAAGTCCATTTAGAAAAATTACGTCTAATCCTTTCTCCGATAATTTTTTCTTTAAATCTACCTTCCTTCTCAGACGGAATAGAATCAACATCTATATTTGCCAAAATAGAAAATTTTCTAGCAATTATAACTATAATCCCCACTAAACATAATAAAATTATTATTAAAGGCAAAAGATTGTACATAAAATTAAATTAATATTTTATCAGCCATTTTATAAAACTCATCAGAATTTAAACTAGCCCCACCAACCAATAATCCATCTAAACCTTCTATCTGAGCAAAATCTTTTACATTCCCACTATTAACACTCCCTCCATAAATTCTTAAAAAATTATTTTCTGCTATCTTGTTATTAAAAATATTTGACAAGGACTGTACAATAATTTTGTTCACTTCATTCATATCTTCCGGCTTAATAACTAAACCAGAGCCAATAGCCCATAATGGCTCATAGGCCACAATAATTTGACTATCATCCTTTATAGACACCCCTTCTAAGGCTTGTCTCAACTGTTCCGATAAAACCTCTTCAACTTTACCGCTCTCCCTCGATTCTTTCTTCTCACCAATACAAAGTATAGGAATTAGCTTGCTTTCTTTTAAAAGATTTTTTAGCTCTTTATTAATCAATGAATAATCTTCTTTCAAATAACCCCTTCTCTCTGAATGGCCTATTATAACATATTCACAGCCAACCTCTTCTAATTCTGATGATGAAACTTCACCAGTATAAGCGCCTTTCTCCTCCCAAAAAACATCCTGAGCACCTAATTTAATAATCGATCCAGTCAATTCCTTCCCTACTTCACTTAAAGAAATAAAATCGGGACAAATCACAACCCCCCCCTTAGAAAAACCACTAAACATATTTTTCATCTCGAGCGCCAAGGCTAAACTTTCTTTAAATCCAAGCTCCATTTTCCAGTTGGCTATTATAATTTTATTCTTCTTATCCATATGTAACACATTATATCATTTTTTATTTTTTTATCCAACTACCATTTATAATTATTAAACGCCCAAAGTGTTAATTTTTTTGCCAAATCAAATCTTACACTTTCTTCTTCTGCTCCCATGATGACTGTAATTAAGTCATTATTATTTTTCTGAAAGATTCCAACAAAACAAAAACCAGCCTTTTTATTGTAACCTGTCTTTCCCCCTATAAGACCTATATTGTTAAGTGGAAAAACGCCTAATAAATCGTCAGTAGATTCAATATTTTTTTCCCTCCCCCCTTCGGTCTCGAAACTATAATCTTTTAAAGATACGGCTCTTTTTATCTCATCTCTTAAAAGGGCCTCAGAAGCTAGTTTACTTATTTCCCAAGAAGTGGAAACATTTTCTTCGCTAAGGCCAGTAGCGTCTTTAAACTTGGTCTTAAATAGCCCTAAATCAAGAGCTTTTTTATTCATTTTTTTAACAAATTCATCTTCACTAAAACCTGCGGAATTAACCAGAGCAATAGTGGCCGAATTAGCCGAAGCTGATAAACTGGTATTAAAAATATTTATAATTTTAACTCTTTCACCTAGATAAAGATAAATTTTTCCTCCTTCCCTCCTGTCTTCCGAAGTTATTTGATAATATGAGTCCCAATCAGGGTTAGTATCCAAAAAAACCAAAGCTGTCATAAGCTTAGATATACTGGCTATGGGCAAAACTTTATTTATATCCTTGTTAAAAAGAGTCCTTTTTCCCTTCCTGCCCACGACAATGGCGCTCTCAGCCTCAATCTTTAGCAAACTAGACGAACTAACCGCAAGTCTCTTTGGGCCTATTTCTTTATTATTTTTTTCTTGAAATAAATCAACAGGCTCAAACTCTAAAACACCCTTAGGCTTAAAAAGGAAACTTGGAATAATTTTCTTTCCTATAAATCTTTCTTGAGTAGAAAAAAAAACATCTTGATCTAAAGATGGGGCTGTAAAATTATTCACAATAATATTGGCTAAAAACAAACTAAGGAGACTTAACTTAATAATATTTACTAAACATTTTGAGGATCTTCTTTTATAATTCTATCTAAAGTGTCATCTTGACTTAAATTTTCATAATCAGGTAGTTTATTTATATCATTAATTCCTAAAAAACGCAAAAAATCAATAGATACAAAATAATAATCCTCTTCCTTTTTTCTATCTCTTTCTAGTTTAACTAAACCTCTTATTAAAAGATTCCTCAAAATCAAAGAACAGTTTACGCCCCTAATTCTTTCTAAGGCTATCTTGCTAATAGGGCCTCTGTAAGCGATTATACTTAAAGCCTCCAAACTTGGCCTGGTTAATTCCCCTCTTGTCTCGTCCTTTATAAATTCCTTAATTAATTTAGAATTAGACGAAGCACTAACCATTTGATAACTAGACCCATTCTTTATTATTTCCAGTCCTCTTTTGTCTCTCTAATATTCCTCTCTTAATCCTTTAACTGCTTTATCTG
>JAIOTG010000008.1 GCA_021106995.1 bacterium | reverse complement strand
GCCAGTTGTAGCGGCTTGCGTGTCTTGTAATTCTAATTTTCAAATTATAAAAGAACTAAAAATAGTCCAAGACTCTAAAAAATTAACCCCTAAAAAAAGAGAATTTTTAACAGAATTTATAAAAGATAATTTTAATGAAATCGGAATAGGAATTTGTGATCACGAAACCATAGATCGAATAAATATTCTACAAGCCAGCTTTCTAGCCATGAAAAAAGCAATCAGTTCTCTAAAACAAAAACCAAATTTTATACTTGTAGACGGTAACTTTATAATCCCCAACTCCAGCTATGAACAAAAAGCGATAAAAGGCGGGGATGGAAAAATATTTTCTATTGCCGCAGCCTCAATTATAGCCAAAGTTGCCCGAGATAAAATTATGGAAGAAATGCACAAGAAATATCCTAAATATGGATTTGATAGACATAAAGGTTATGGAACGAAATATCATTTAGAACAAATAAAAAAGCACGGGATATGCGATATTCATCGTAAAAGTTTTGGACCGTGTAAAATATAGTTTAAATTTTTACAATATTAAATAAAATAAAAATAAAATAATTAATAATCTACTCAAATGAAATCCCCTGAATTATCAAACAATTTTAAATACAACCCGGAAGAGCAAATAGAGCGCCTATTAGACGAGGCAGGAAAAATATTACCCTACGAACTCAACCAAGACTATATAGACCAATATGAAAATTTAGAAACAGACCAAGAAATAGAACAATTACTATTAAAAATAAAGTCTGCCTTAGAACACAGACGCAAAAAATCTTCTGAAAAACTGCCACAAATAGATAATGATCTAGTATTTAATAATTGCACTGAAAAAGAATTTGATCAAATCAAAAAACAAATAGAATCTTTAAAACAAAAAATAGAAGCAGGTCAACTTCCCTCTCTGGGCGAAGGAAGGGTCGCTGAAGTATTCCCAGGCTGGGAGGGATCTCCTTTTTGTTTTAAAATGATAAAAAACAACAATGAATCCATAAATATATACAAGTCTGAGAATAATATAAAAGAAGAAATTGGATTTATGGAAAAAGTAATACAGGAGGTAAATGTGGAAGGAGTAAGAATACCTCAACCGTATTACTATCAGGCCACCCCTAAAATACATTTTATAGCCATGGAAACTCTTGACGCAGTGACACTAGAAGAAGCCATGAAGGACTCAAAAAAATTCCCTAAAAATTTTGATGCTGAAAAATTTTTTAATTCTTTAGAAAATTTTATAATTGAATTAAACAAAAAAAATATTTTTCATAGAGATTTACATAAAGGCAATATAATGGTTGACAAAAATAATGGATTATGCTATATTATTGACTTCGGTACAGCCGTGCATCATATTGATGAAGAAGAAGCGTTTAAAAAAACCGATCCAAAAACCAATAATATAATAAGAACAACCAGCGACATTAATAATGTCAAAAACCATAAAAGGGATTACAAAAACGCTTTTAATAATATTTAATATTAACCTTAAAAATAGGGAGTAATATATGGCTATTTCCGAAAAATTAAAAATAAAAATGAAAAAAACCATCGAAAAAATGGAAAAAGATGGTTTGAAAAACAGGGCAATAGAAGGACTGGCTTACTTCATAGTAAGCACAGAACATTTGGATGGATTACCTGTTCACAAAGAAAATAGGGGTAAAAAAATTTATTACCTCTATCATATTATAGAAAAAAAAACCTAAAACCACCCCGGAAAAATAAAAAATCCGGGGTTTTTTATTTACCGATAAATTTGACTTAAACCCCAAAAGAAGGTAGGATTAAAGAGAAATAAGCAATTTAGGCTTTACTAATTATAAATTAAAGCCTTTTTAATTTCCACTATATGAATGTAACCGAACTAGCCAGAATATTAAAAGTAACGCCAAAGGAATTACGCGAAAAACTACCTCGCATGGGTTTTGATGTGGGAGAAAAAGCTATTAAAGTGGACAATAAGTTAGCGCAAAGAATTATTAAAGAATGGGCAAAAAAAATAAAAGAATTAAAGCAAAAAGATGAAGAGGAGCTAAGAGAAAAAGAAGGGGAAGAAAAGAAGGTTAAAGAAATTAAAAAAGTAAAAATACCTAATTTTATTACTGTAAATGAATTTGCCAATTTGAGTGAATTACCCGTAAGCAAGGTGCTAAAAGAGCTAATGAAAAATGGAATTTTTGCCTCTATTAATGAAAAAATTGACTTTGAAACAGCTAATATAATTGGAGAATATTTAGACCTGGACGTGAAATTAAGCCAAAAAAATAACGAAAAAGATGATAAAAACGAAGAAACAGTAGATAAAATATTAAAGGAAGAAAAAAAGGAAAATTTAAAAGAAAGACCCCCGATCGTAGTGGTTATGGGTCATGTTGATCATGGAAAAACAAAACTTTTAGATACTATTCGTGAATCAAATATTGCCGGAGAAGAATCTGGAGGGATAACTCAGCACATAGGAGCCTATCAAGCTATTAAAAATGACCGTTTAATCACTTTTATTGATACGCCAGGACACGAAGCCTTTACTGCTATGAGGAGTAGGGGCGCTAAAGTTGCTGATATAGCTATTTTAATAGTAGCCGCAGATGACGGGGTAAAGCCTCAAACACTTGAAGCTTTCAAAATTATAGAATCAGCCAAAATCCCCTATTTGATAGCCATAAATAAAATTGATAAAGAAGGAGCTGATATCGATAAAACCAAACAAGAACTATCAAATAAATTAAAAATAATCCCCGAAGACTGGGGTGGTAAAATAATCTGCTCTCCAATATCAGCTAAAAATGGAGACGGAATTCAAGGCCTTCTAGATATGATTCTATTACTCGCTGACACAGAATCTAGAGATTTAACAGCAAACCCAAACACTAACGGCATGGGAACTATCATAGAATCCCACCTAGACAAATCATCAGGTCCAGTGGCCACCATACTTATACAAAACGGTACCCTTAAAGTAGGTGATAGAATTTGCCTCCGAGATCAAATTTGCGGTAAAATAAGGGCTTTAGAAAATTACAAAGGAGAAAGAGTGAAAAACGCCCCCCCTTCAACTCCAGTAAAAATAATCGGTTTAAAGATATCACCGTCTGTAGGAGATATTTTAAAAGTAAACAACCAAAACAAATCTAAAATATCTAAAATTAAAAAAAGACGACCAACTGATACGCAAAGCACTCCTGAAAATGAAAATGAAAATATTAAAAAATTAAATCTAATTATAAAAAGTGATTTTCTAGGTTCGGCTGAGGCGATTGAGGAATCATTAATGAAAATAAACACAGAAGATGTTAAGGTTAAAATAATACATAAGGGTCTAGGGAACATAAGAGAGGGAGATATTCTAAAAGCAGAGGCTGGAGCTGCTCAAATAATCGGCTTTAATGTTAAAGCTTCTCCTCAAATTGAAAGCTTAATCCGAGAAAAAAATGTAAAACTAAATAATTTTAGTATTATATATGAATTAATAGACTATACTACGAAAGAAATGCAAAAATTAATCCAACCCACTACTAAAAGAGAGGGTCTAGGAAGACTTAAAATATTAGCAATTTTTAGAACAGAAAAAGATACTCAAATAGTGGGAGGAAAAGTATTAGAAGGAAAACTAGAACCAAATACTAAGGCGGAAATAATCAGAGGGGAAAAAATGATTTCTCAAGGAAAAATAACAGAACTTAAAATAAGTAAAGATGTGGTTAAAGAGGCTGAAAAAGACCAAGAGTGCGGGATTAAATATGAAGGGGTCCCTGAAATTGAAGAAGGTGATATATTAAATGTTTATAAGGAGATTGAAATAATAAACAAACTATAAATATGAAAAGCGAGACGAAGTCCAATGAAACCATTCAAAGAGACATAGCAGAGATAATAGTTAAAGAAATTCCATTACATAAATACCTAATAACATTAACTCAAATAAATTGTCCCGCTAACTTATCTCAAATAAAAATTTATTTTTCAATAATTCCAGAAAATTTCTCCGGAACAGCCTTAAAAATTCTAAAAAAAGAGTCGAAGAACATAGCTCAACTGCTAAGCAAAAGAAGGCATCTAAAAAGAGTCCCTAAACTTATTTGGCAAATAGATAAATCACATACAAAAATATTTGAAATTGAAAAAGATTTAAAAGAATAAAAAAAATCCCATGCTTGTCTAAGTATTTAAGGGATTTTTTTATTGAATATGAAAAAAGAAACATTAGACAAATTTAAAAAAGCCCTAAAAATAATCAAGGGGAGCGAAAAGATATTGGTAGTAGGCCATAGAAATCCAGACGGAGACGCTCTATCTTCTATTTGCGCAATATCCTTAATTTTAAACGAACTAAATAAAACATATTATCTCTTCTCCTATGATGAACCAGAAGATAATTTTTCTTTTCTTCCTGAATTTGAAAAAATAAAATCAGAAAGAAAAAAAGTCAAAAACAATTTTGACCAATTTGATTTAATAATAATATTAGATTGTGGCGAAATTAAAAGATCTGGCCTTTTCAACGAAATTAAAGCAAAATCTGATAAACAATACACCCTAGAATTTGATCACCATCCATCAGATGAAAAAATAAGTAATCTAGAGTTAAGATTTCCAAATATGAACTCTACTACCGAGGTCATTTATCACTTTTTAAAAATAAATAGTTTAAAACTTGATAAAAAAATAGCCGAATGCATACTAACAGGAATTCTAACAGACACGGCCAATTTTCTTCACCCCTTAACTAATTATCAAACGCTCGAAATAGCCTCCCAAATGTTAAACAAAGGAGCTAATTATCCTAAAATAACAAAAAAAACTTGGCAAAACAAAAGTATTTCTTCTATGAAATTGTGGAGCCTAGTGCTAAACAATTTAAATATTAATCAAAAATACAATGTAGCCTTTTCTGTTCTTACAAAAGAAGAAGTGAAAGAATTTAAAGAAGACCTAGAAAGCCTTGATTCAATACTTCACTTAATAACAAACCTAAAAGATATAAAAGCTTTAATTCTAATAAAAGAAGATGAATCTGGAAGAATAAAAGGAAATTTGAGAACAAATCATGATAAAATTGATGTCTCTAAATTAGCTAATCACCTAGGTGGTGGTGGACATGCTAAAGCTTCCGGATTTATAATTGAAGGGAATATTGAAAAAAATAACTTTACTTGGAGAATAAACTAATTAATTACTGGAATTTATCTCATATTACCTTTTCTCCATTTTTTTATTTCTTCATGATTACCTGACAAAAGAATAGAAGGAACCTTATACTCTTTTCCTTCTGCCTTAAAAATTTCTGGTCTAGTATATTGAGGGTATTCTTTTTGCCCCGACACTAAATGAGACTCGCTGTCTAAACTGTCTTCGTTCCCAAGAACGCCAGGGAGTAAACGTGAAATAGAATCAAGAAGTGTCATGGCTGGTATTTCTCCACCTGTTAAAACATAATCTCCTATAGATATTTCTTCGTCAATAAAAAAACAGGTTCTCTCGTCAACCCCCTCATATCTTCCACATATAATAATAATATCATCGTAGTCAGAATATTCTTGAGCTTTTTTTTGAATCCATTTTTCACCTCGTGCTGACATTAAAACAATGCGGGGATTTTTATTTTCCATATTTGAACGAATATCTTTTATCGCTTTAAATATTGGCTCTATTTTCATAACCATACCAGCTCCACCCCCATAAGGACTATCGTCTACTGTCTTATGCTTATCCTCTGTCCAATTTCTTAAATCATAAATTTTAATTTTAATTTTTCCCTCTTCTCTGGCTCTCTTTATAATACTTTCATTAAAATAAGAATTAAAAATCTCAGGAAAAATTGTGATTATATGAAAAGTCATTTTATCTCTGTTTAAATAAATTAAACTTTTAAAGTTTCTTTACCTTTCTCCTTTTCTTTTTCGTTAAATCCCTCTTTATCATCCCCGATTTCTTCTTCTAAGCCTTTCTTTTTTCCAACAATACTTTCAAACTCTTCTTTTTCTAATGTCTCTTTCTCCAATAAGGCTTGAGCCACCTTGTCTAAAAGTTTCTTCTGATCTTTAACTATTTCCCCTGCCTTTTTAGTACTCTCTTTTATTAAATCAGATACTGCTACGTCTATTTTTTCAGAAGTTTTTTCACTATAATCTTTTTTTTCACGTATTTCCTGGCCCAAGAATACGTTGTTATCATCACTGCCAAAAGTTCGAAGACCCAATTCATCAGACATTCCATAAACTGTGACCAATTTACGAGCTATCTCAGTAGCTCTCTTAAGATCAGAAGAAGCGCCAGTAGTAACATCTTTAAAAATTTCCTTTTCGGTTATGTGGCCAGCCAATAAAACCGACAATTCATCTATAAATTCAGATTTAGTATGAAGTCTTCTATCTTCTATTGGAACTTTTAGAGTATAACCTCCAGCTTGCCCTCTTGAAATAATAGATATTTTTTGAACCGGATCAGAATTTGGCAAAAAATGAGCGACCAAGGCATGCCCGGCCTCATGATAAGCAGTAATTTTTTTCTCTTTTTCAGTAATTACCCTACTCTTTCTTTCGGGTCCCAAAATAACCTTTTCAATAGAATTAAATAAATTATCCATCTCAATAATTTTCCTATCCTGACGAGCTGCTGAAATAGCAGCCTCATTTAATAAATTAGCTAAATCAGCTCCGGTAAATCCCGGGGTTCTCTCGGCAATCCTCTTTAAACTAACATCTTTAGCTAGAGGTTTTTTTCTAGCATGAACTTTTAAAATTCCTTCTCTTTCTCTTATATCAGGGTTATCTACAAATATTCTACGATCAAAACGTCCTGGCCTTAAAAGAGCTGGATCCAAGACGTCAGGTCTATTGGTTGCTGCCATAACTATAACATTAGTTCTTTCATCAAAGCCGTCCATTTCAACAAGTATTTGATTTAAAGTTTGTTCTCTCTCATCATGAGAACCCCCAAGACCTGCTCCTCTTTTACGAGCAACAGCATCAATCTCATCAATAAATATTATACAAGGCGCACTCTTCCTAGCTTTTTTAAATAAATCCCTAACACGAGAAGCTCCAACCCCAACAAACATTTCAACAAATTCTGAGCCGGAAATATGAAAAAAGGGCACATCAGCTTCACCGGCCACAGCCTTAGCCATTAAAGTCTTACCTGTTCCTGGACCACCTAAAAGCAAAAATCCTTTTGGTATTTTAGCTCCCAATTGATGAAATTTTTTGGGAAATTTAAGAAATTCTATTACTTCACTTAATTCTTTTTTAGCTTCTTTTGAACCAGCCACATCACTAAAGGTTACTTTGGGGCTTTGCTCTTTATTAAACTGCTTGGCCTGAGACTGACCGAACATCATTGCCTTGGAATTAGCACCTTGAGCCCCCCTCATCATAAAAAATATCAAACCTCCAATTAATAAAAAGGGTAATAGTATGGGTAAAATATAAGTAGCAAAATAAT
>JAIOTG010000124.1 GCA_021106995.1 bacterium | reverse complement strand
GGACGAATACAACCGAGCTTAAAAAAAAATAAAATAGGATGCCGCCAATATGTCTTTAATGATTGAGGCGGTCTTTTATTTTACTCAAACTTTAAAAAATGTTATAATTTTAAAACTAAGATTTACTATAAAAAATCATGCTTAATTTTTATTTTCTAAATTCAACACTTAAAATATTTAAAGAAATTTTATATTTTCCTGTTTGGTGGTATTCAAAAGGAGCTTGGACTTTTTTACTTAAAATAGGAGAATTTTTATCTTTAAGAGAAAAAGGGTTGGCCTTGAGAATTTGGATAGAGAATATTATGGTCACCATGTATGGACAGAGCGATCTTATTAGTAGTTTTATCAGTTACTTAATGCGTGTTTTTCAGATAATTTTCAGAGGTATAATAATGATTTCTTGGTTTCTAATATGTTTAATTGTTTTCTTGTCTTATTTAATTATTCCAATCTTAACTGTATACCAAATTATATTTCAAATATTTTAAAAAATGAAGGATAGAAAAAAAGAAATAGATCAATTTATAACTTGCCCAAAATGCGGAGGTAGTGGCCGGGGTAAAATTAATTTTAGTTGTTTTGACTGTGGTGGTATGGGTTACGGCATATTTTTTATTAACTATTTTATTTATTGGAACCATTCAATTGATCAGGCTGATATATTATGGAGAAGATTGATTAAAAAAATATTAAAAAGTCTAAATTTTTTAAGCATTTTTATTACGCTTGTTGGAATTCTTTCTTTAAGTTTTTGGATTTGGAGCTATAATACAGAGAAAATGGGAGAATATCTTCTTTTTTGGGAACATAAAAATGTTTTAATATTATCTTTTTGGATAGGTGTGCTTTCTTTTTTATTTTTTATATTTAGAACTCAACGTGAAAAAGAGGAAAAGAATAAAATAGAAGAATTAAAAATAAACTCTAGCGCTCTGCCTAATAATTGGAAAGAGTTAAAAGGCTATGGAAAAAAATATAATGTGCTCAAGGCACTGTCAGAAGAATCTTTAGATATTGTTGAAAATTCTTTTTTGCTAGCTAAAAAATATGGGCATAAAGAAATTAATAATTTGCATTTATTTTACTGTCTTCTAGATAATAGTGATATCAGAGCTATGTTTATAAGGCTTAATATTGATTTGATTAGCCTAAAGAAAAAAATAGATAAACAATTATCCCAAGTAGAACTACTAAAAATAGGTGTCAGAGCCTTTTCTATGAGTTATAAAAAAACTCTTATTAAAAGCTTTGAGGAGGCTTATTCTAATAAGCAAATAAGCTTAGGCCCTGTTAATATAATTAGTTATTGCATAGTCCACAATGAGATGTTAACTGAAATATTATGGGACTTTGACGTAAATCAGGATAAAATAATGAATGTAAAGGCTTGGTTTAGAACTGACGAGAGAATAAGAGGGAATTTAAAAATATTTAGAAAAATGGCTCGATATAAGCCTAAAAAAGCTATGGATAGGGCTTATACTGCCATGGCTACACCTAATTTGAATAAAATTTCTTATGACTTAACTTTGGCCGCCAAGTGGGGGAGGCTAGGTTTATGCGTAGCAAGAGATAGAGAAATAAAAAATATCCTTGATTTTTTAAAATCAAAAAATAACAGCGCTATATTATCAGGCCCTCCCGGGGTTGGTAAAAAAACAATAATACACGGGATAGCAAGGGCGATGGTAAAAGAGGATGTGCCTGAATTTTTAAAAGATAAAAGACTTTTAGAGCTTGATGCTTCTAGATTAATAAGTGGGGCAGACGCTTCTCTGGCTGAACAAAGAATGCTTATTGTGTTGGACGAGATAAGTAGGGCAGGGAATATTGTTCTTTATATAGAAAATATAAATCAATTAATAGGAATTTCCTCAGGAAAAGAGGGAAGTATGGATCTTTCTGAAGTATTGTCAAGTGCCCTAGAAAAACAAGGTTTGTATTGTTTGGCTACTACCGATGATGAGAGTTACAACAAATACGTTGAAAACACTAGTCTAGGAAGAACTATGAGTAGATTTAAAATTGAAGAACCTCGAGGAAATCAAGCGATTCAAATAATAGAAAGTAAAATTGGTAAATTAGAGTATAAATATAATGTGTTTTTTACTTATAATTCACTGGATAAGGCTGTTCAGTTTTCAGACAGATATATTCACTATAGTTATTTGCCGGAAAAGGCCATAGACATACTTGAAAAGACAGCAATTAGAGTATCCAAAACCGCTAAAAGTAAAAAACAATTATTAATGTGTGGTCAGGCTGATGTTGCGGAAACAGTTAAAGAAATAACTCAAATTCCAGTTGATGAAGTTGATGAAGACGAAGGTGAAAAACTCATGAATCTTGAGAGAGAAATACATAAGTATATGATAAATCAAAATGAGGCGGTTGATATGGTTGCTAATAGTTTAAGAAGAGCCAGGACAAATATGAGGGAAACTAAACGAACTATAGCCAATTTTTTATTTTTAGGGCCAACCGGAGTAGGAAAAACAGAATTAGCAAAAACTGTGGCTAGGGTTTATTTTGGAAGAAAAGATTGTTTAATTAGAGTGGATATGAGTGAATATCAACACGTTGACAGTGTTACTAAGATGATAGGGGATGGAAAAAGACCAGGGTATCTAACAGAGGCTGTTCGTAAAAATCCTTTTTCTTTAGTTTTATTAGATGAATTTGAAAAAGCTCACCCTAAAATATTAAATCTTTTTTTACAAGTTACTGATGACGGTAGGTTGACCGACGGGAATGGCAGAACTATTGATTTTACTAACTGTGTAATAATTGTTACCTCAAATATAGCTTCCAATTTTATAAAGAAAAAAATATCAGAAGGTTGGAGGGCTGAAGAAGTTAAAAATAAGGTTATTGAAGATAAATTAAGTGAAAAGATGAGGCCTGAGCTTGTAAATAGGTTTGATGGGGTTATAATTTTTAAACCTTTAAGCATGAATAATGTAGTAGAGATAACAAAATTACTCTTGAAAAAAACTGAAAAAATGCTTGAAAATAAAGGAATATATTTTGAAGCTTATGAAAATGGCATAAAACAACTTGCTAGAGAAGGATATGATGTAGAATTTGGAGCAAGACCGCTTAAAAGACTTCTTCAAAAAAGAGTAAATAATATAATAGCTAAAAAGATATTATCAGGGGAAATTAAAAGAAGGGATAAAATTATAATAAACAACGAGGCCAGAATTATTGTGGCTAAGGGCAAAGAATTGTAGTATGTCATTATTTTATTATTCTACAATTTTTATAAGCACATTTTTCTTGAGTGTTTTTTTTACCCTATTAATTAAAAAAATAGCTTATTTTTTTAATGTTTTGGATTATCCAGGTCCTAAGAGAAAAATACATAAAAAAAGAACACCTTTATTGGGTGGGGTGGGAATATTTTTAAGTTTCTTTGTTGTTTTATTTTTTATTAGAAACGCTCTCATTCTTGGGGATTTAAACTATATTCATTGGACTAGTTTTTTTATAGGTTCTTGTTTTTTAATGTTTGGCGGATTTTTAGATGATAAATACAGCTTAAAACCAATTAATCAAATTATCTGGCCCATACTAG
>JAIOTG010000002.1 GCA_021106995.1 bacterium | reverse complement strand
CTTAAACTCAAGTCCTTTCCCTTGTAAAAAATTTCAACATATTGACCTTGTTTTCCATCAACATAAAAACGATTTCCTTCTTTTATAACCGCCCCCACTTCTTCGGGATATTTAAACTCAATTCCAAATTCTTCATCTTTATAAATTTTCCAATTTCCTAATAAATCCCTATCTTCCTCTTCAACATTTTCATTAATAATTTTATTGTCTAAAAATTCAAATGTATCCAACATTTTATCAACTAAATTTTTATACTCTTCCTTTTCAGTATATAAAATATATTTCAAATTATCTTTTTCCGTAATTTCTTTTAAATACCCTTGATCACTTTTTTCAAAATTCGCATCTTTTTCTAAAACTATTAACTCCACATCAAGTGGTGGTAACTTTTCCCAAATATTTTCATCTTCCTCAAAACCAACTATCATCTTATACCCGTCTTGAAGAGCCTCTCTTCTATTCACAGTATAATACCAACTTTTATAATATTTAATTTTAAATCCCTCACTATCAATAACTGCTTCGCGCCAAGCGCTAACATCAAAATCGGTTTCATTAAAAATAGTCTCTTCGTTTACATCTTCACCCTCTATGCCTGATTCTATAATTTCATTTTTATTTTCGGTCTCTTTATTAATATTATCAATTTTATTTTCAGCTTCTTCTAAAATATTACTTGCTTTTTCTATATTACTCTCACCATTTTCATCTAAAAAAAATAAACTACTAAAATAAACAAAAATAATAACTACTATAACAACTAAAACTCCAATCAATGTATTGCCTTGTTTTTTAAATAGTTTGTCTAACATTTTTAAAATATTATCTAGCGAAATGAGCAAAAGCCTTATTGGATTCGGCCATTCTGTGGACATCTTCTCTCTTTTTAACAGCTAAACCTTCACCCTTGGCTGCGTTTATAATTTCAAGGGCCAATTTCTTGTCCATAGATTTTCCTTTTTGATTATTAGCTGCTTCAATAATCCAACGGCAACCTAAAACAAAACGTCTATCACCTCTAACCTGATAAGGAACCTGATAATTAGCTCCTCCGATTCTTTTTCCTCTTACTTCTACTAAAGGGGAAATTCTCTTTAAAGCTTTATTAAAAATATGTCTAGGGTCTTGCTTTGTTTCTTTTTTAACAATATCAAAAGCACCATAAACAACTTTTCTGGCTATAGTTTTTTTACCATCCTTCATTATATAATTAATCAATTTGGCGATATTCGCCTCATTGTATCTTAGATCTCCTTCTATTTTTCTTTTTAGGGCTTGTTTTCCTCTCATAATATTTAAATATAAATTAATTATTTTTTACTCTCCCTCTTGGTTCCGTAACGACTCCGACTAGTCTTTCTTCCTTGCACACCTTGAGTATCATAAATGCCTCTAACGATCTTGTATCTTACACCAGATAAATCTTTAGTTCTTCCTCCCTTAATCAAAACAATTGAATGCTCTTGAAGGTTGTGCCCCATTCCAGGAATATAGGCAGTAACTTCCATTCCATTAGAAAGACGAACACGAGCTATTTTACGTAGGGCTGAGTTTGGTTTCTTAGGAGTAACTGTACCCACCTTTAAACAAACACCTTGCTTAAAAGGAGATCCTTGTTTATTTTCTTTTCTTTTTCTGTGTAAGGAATCTAAAGTAGTGTGTAGAGCTAATTTCTTAGTCTTGCCTTTGTCAGACTTTTTTCTTCCTTTTCTAACTAATTGATTTATAGTTGGCATATTTTATTATCATTAAATTTACTTGCGTTTTTACGCAACAAAAAATAATTGTGTTTTTAAAATAAAACAACCCCAAAAAAGGGATATTATTTTACAAAAATATTTTAATAAGTATTTTAAAATTTAGCAAACTATTTAAAACAAGTCAAGAGTAGGGCGTAATAAGGTAGTCAACAAATCTCAACTAATATGTTCAAATCTCTAAAACCCCACTAAAATCCTAAACAAAAAAAATAAAGGAATAAAAATTAGATCAATTAAGCCGGTGAATAAGAAAAATATAACAATAAATATTCCATAAGGCTCAATTTTTTGCATTTTAATCTGCCAATCAGGAGGTAAAAATGTCATTAAAACTTTTGATCCGTCTAAAGGAGGTATTGGAATTAAATTAAAAAACATTAAAAGCAAATTAATAAAACATACCACAATCGACATCACAAAAACTGAAACCAAAATAGATCCGCTCATTTGGCTCATTACAAAATCAAAATCTCCTCCAAGCAATCCATTAATCAAGCCAACTTTTAGAAACACAGGAACTGTTAATAGTCTAGCCAAAAAACCAAAGAAAATTGCCACAATCAAGTTACTTCCTGGTCCACCAATAGCCACTTTTAAATCTCCGTATTTAGGATCGTTTAGATTATGAGGGTTATAAGGAACTGGCTTTGCCCAAGCCAAAACAAAAGGAGACCCTGAAAAAATAAGCAAAAATGGAAGAAATATTGACCCGACAGGATCTAAATGAGGAATCGGATTTAATGTCAATCTTCCGGCCATTTTAGCCGTTTGGTCTCCTAATTTGTAAGCTACCCAACCATGAGCATATTCGTGAATAATGGCTGAGAAAACTACTACGATTATAAAAAAAATAGTCAAAACCATACTAAAATTTATTTACTATTCTTGGCCAATGTTCTTAGACACTTTGTACAAATTTTTAATTTGACTCCATTAACTTTTCTAGGCTGTAAATTTCTATTTTGGCGTTTTAATGTTTTTACATTAGAGTGAGATCTTTTAGCTCCTTTAGTAGACCCCTTTCCGCAAATATCACATCTTTTAGACATAAAACAAAATATAGAGAGATATTTCTCCCTATTTATTAATAATTATCTAAAAAGAGAGTAACATAAATAAAAATTTTAAGCAAGGAGGTATATTGGTCCAGTATATTTTAGACGCTAGACTATTATTCAAAAACAAAAAATATCTTTAATCACTTAAAAGCCAATACAAATTACGCAATTCTTTTTCAATCTTACAAGTGTTGCCATGGCTTGAAAGTCCAAGATAAGATTGAAAAACTTCATTTTTAGGATTGTCTACTAATTTTTTAAACATCCGCTCTTTGGTTTTTTGTCGCAATTTTTTATAACAAGGAAAATGCACCCAGCCCAAAAAATCCATACCAGATGATAATGTTTTCTGAACTATCTTTTTTGAATGAAGTGTCAAGCCTAATTCGCGAAACAAAAATATTTTAATCGGTTTAACCAATGAACAAAGTTTTTGTTTATCTCTATCAAAAAATACAAAATCATCTGCATATCTTATATACCTTTTAATCTTTAACACGTGCTTTATCCACTGGTCGAAAACATCCATATAAACATTGCTAAAAAGTTGCGAGGTTAGGTTGCCCAAAGGCAGACCGACGCCTTTCTTTTCTTTGCTGTGATAACTGTCTATGATATTATTTAATAACCATAATATATTCTTATTGGGAATATGTTTATTCAAAATTTTTAATAAAATTTCATGATTAATGCTAGCAAAAAACTTTTTAATATCGCATTTTAATATCCACACCGTCTTAGTATTATTTTTACTTTCCTTTCCAGCATAACAGTCAAAACGTTCAATTGCTTTATACACACCTTTTTTCAAACGGCAAGAATATGAATCATAAATAAACGTTTTTTCAAAAAAGGGATATAACAAACGGTAAACAGCATGATGAAGCAACCTGTCTCGCACAATTGCTTTATGAATATGACGCCGTTTTGGGTCATTAATATAAAAACTGTGATATCCGTTGTGCTGATATGTTTTATTAACCAAATCTTCATGAAGTGATACAATGTTATCAATCAAATTGCGAGAAAATTCCTGTACATCTTTTTTAGATCTTTTACCAATAGCAAATTCATTCCAAGCCAGAAACAAATTATTAATGGAAATAATATCATTATAACTATGAATCAATTGAATTTTCATACTCAAAAGGCTTATAAATCTACCCCCCCCCCCAACAATTGCGACATACCAATTATCGCCAAATTGAGTGAAGCATATCAGCTGTGGCATTCTTTCTTAATTCATCTACCTAAAATTACCCGCTTTACTTTGGGTAAAAAAATAGACAATCTTTTCACCGATTGTTTAGAAATCGCTCTGCAAGCAAGCTATCAACCGAAAAATAAAAAGTCCGACACGATAAAAAAGCTTAACGCAAAATTTGATATACTTAAATTCTTTTTAAAACTTCTCTGGGAATTAAAAGCAATCGATACAAACAAATTAACCGCCATATCCACTCCACTCACTGAAATCGGCAAAATGATAGGTGGTTGGATGAAATTCTATAAATAAAACTCTTCTTTTTAGGAAAAAATGAAACAATTTGCGAACGGCCAGAAAACGACAGTTCTCATTCCAGTCATTGTCAAACCAGTTAAGATTGAGGTTGCGCTTGGAACCATTTCTGTTGAGGTAAGGCACGTTGCGATTACCATCGGAATCAACCCAAGACGAGCCGTTAAAATAATAAGATATCATCTTTGCCACCGCCCCTAGAATATTCCTGAGGCTGTATTTTATTCGGGGATGCTATCCCACCAACATCTTATACCAAGTATTTTCATTTTAGGAATAAAACAACAGTACTATATCTAAAACCGTAGCCTTAAACAATCTCGCTTATTGTATTATCCAGATTTCAACCGCCCCCAACCGTAGCCGTGAGCTGATTCGTTTACTTTCCAATTTTATTATATCACAAAATAAAAAACCCCGTGCGTTATCTGCTTTTCTAAGCATAAAACGTGCGGGGTTTTGTTGTATCAACAACAAGTGCCAAGTATCCAAGAAACAAAGTTCCAATTCCAAAAATACAAGACTCCAAGTGCCTACTTGCGAACGGCCAGAAAACGACAGTACTCAAGACAGTCATAGTCAAACCAGTGAAGATTGAGGTAGCGCTTGGAACCATCCCTGAGGAGGTAAGGCACGAGGCGATGACCATCGGAATCAACCCAAGACGAGCCGAGGCAGATAATCGAGAATTCCCGCTGAACTTCAGGATGAGTAGCTCCAAATGCTAATAATTCCGCAACTGTTGCTGGTCTCATTTCGTTTTTCTCTAAATATATCAGCACATCCTCGGAGCTGACCGTCTTGTTGAGATGAACCAGTTCAAGGTTTACATTAACCACTCCCTCGCCTGATACAGAAAAATTCTTGGAATTGATGTCGTCATTTTTCCAGTCATAATGACCGGCTGACACCATTTCATCAATGGTTTTTGCGTAGTCAATGGCAACGGGATAAATACCTGCCTGCATGGATCCGTTGGGATTTCGCAAATATGCCTGCAGATTTTCTCGGTTAACACGTCCACTCTTTGCCTGGGCAATTAATTCGCCCAACTGTTCTGTGGTAATTTCACTCATCTTTCTACTCCCTTCGCATCTACTGTTAAACAGCTCTACACTCGAAACCTTAATGCCTTAAGCATATTACTACTAAAACAGATAGACACTTTTGTTGTTTTTTATTTAAAAATTTATTTCCTTATTTTCTTTTAGCCTACTTTAAACAAAAACGGGATAAAAGAAAATAAGGATATTTTTTTAATGAACAATTTTAACTTTTTATTATAACAAAAAAACATATTTATGTCAATGCCGTTAACTTTTTTTCAGCTTTATTTATAATTATAAAATTTGAATTAAAATATTTTAATCTATATTTTTACGTCTTTCCCTAATAAAGATCATATAACACAAAGCGATGACAAAATAATACAAGCTAATCCAGGCAAAATTAATTTTTTCAACCTCTAGATAAAAAATAGGGCTTGATGCAAAAAAATTAACCACTACCAAGATATATTTTAAAATTAAAAAAGTGGGGAGAAAAAACCAAAAAGATAAGCTTGGTAATAAAAAAGAAAGGACAAGGGCTAAAATAAACGAAACGAACAAAAATGGTATAACCCACAAAACAAGTAAATTACTAAATAAGGCCACTATAGATATTTGAGAAAAATTCCAAGCTATGAGGGGTAAAGTTAAAATTTGAGCTGATAGTGTTAAACTTATTAAATTTATAATTGCACCTATCACTTTTCCCTCTTTTCCCCCGAAGGGTTTCTTTAAAAATTCACTCAAAAAAGGATAAAAATAAATTATGCCCAAAACTGCTAAAAATGAAAGTTGAAAACCAATATCATCTCTTAAAAACGCCGGGTTTATGATTAACATAAAACAAGCAGCTAAAGCCAGTGAATTAATTATTTGATTTAAACGCCCTAAATTAAAACTCAAAAGAACCAAAAAACCCATAATACTCGCTCTTACAGCTGAAGCTGGAAAACCTATAATAGTGATATAAAAAAGTAAAAAAATAGATGAAAAATAAAAGGCTTTAGAACGAAAAAATCCTAGAAATAAAAGAAAAGAAAAAATAACTGTTAAAATAATCCCGATATGCATACCAGATATAGCCATTATATGGCTAAGTCCGGACTTAGCGAAATTTTCACGAACATCATCGGGCACAGACCATTTATCCCCCAATGTCATAGCTCTTAAAACCGAAGCCTCTGGCTCCCCTACTGACATATTTATCAAATAACGTATTTTATTTTTAAAGCTATAAACCCTGCTGAAAAATAAAAATTTAAAATTATTCCCAGATAAATATTTATTTTTTTCTATTCTTTCAATCTCAGGATAATAACAAACCGAATAAATATCTGATTTTGCTAAATAACGATCATAAGAAAAACCATTAAAAGGCTCTGGCGCTTTTAATTCACATTTAATATTTAAATTATCTCCATAATTAATTTTGGGGTATAAATCAGAATAAACTAAAACTTTTCCTTTTAACTCTTTGTCTAAATTTGAACTATAAAAAGTATTTATAATTATCCTTTGTTTAGTTGGCTCAATTCTCGGTTCATCTGCTACCTTACCGATAAAATCAATGTGTCTTCCATTATAATGCCAAATTTTATCAGGAGAATCCACTGGGACTGAAACAGAAAAACGCCAAATACCCAAAAATAAAAAAAAGCCTATTAAAAAAATTAATCTAAGCTTTAAATTAAATCTTAAAAATAAACTTAACAATAAAAAAGCTATTAAAATAACAAAAAATAAAAAGTCAAAATAAAAATATTTAAGTGGTAAAAAAGAGGAAATAGCAATGCCTAATATAAAAAATAAACAAAATAATAAAAGTTGTTTTGATTTTGCCAGCAAATTTTTAATCTTTATTTACTAATATTATTTCTAAGATAAACCTCTACAAATGAGTCCAAATTGCCATCTAAAATATTATTTAAATCTGACGTTTCATATCCAGTTCTATGATCCTTAACCATAGTATGGGGCTGAAATACATAAGACCTTATTTGCTTTCCCCATTCTGCGGTTTGAACTCCTCCTTTTAATTTATCTATCTTCTCTTCTTTTAACTTTTCTTCCAAAGTGTGTAATTTTGACTTTAAAATTTTTAAAGCCATTTCTTTGTTTTGATGCTGTGATTTCTCATTTTGACAATTCACCACTATTCCACTTGGCCTATGAGTAATCCGAACAGCGCTTTCGGTTCTATTAACGCTCTGTCCTCCCGGACCAGAAGATCCAAAAGTATCAATCTTTAAGTCCTCATCTTTTATTTCTATTTCACTATCATCCGGTAACTCAGGTAAAACTTCTACTAAAGCAAAAGAAGTATGACGCATAGATTCGGCATCAAAAGGAGATATTCGAACCAATCTATGCACTCCATTCTCACTTTTTAAATATCCATAAGCCCACAATCCAGTAATCGAGAAAGTAATATTTTTTATACCAGCCTCATTTCCAGTATTTCTATCTAAAATTTTTACCCTATAACCCTTCTTTTCTGCAAAACGAAATAACATACGCTCTAAAATCTCAGCCCAATCCTGAGCATCAACCCCTCCTGTGCCAGCATGAATAGAAACTATGGCATTATTTCTATCATATTTAGAGGAAAGTAATAAATGAAATTCTAGTTCGTCAAAATTTTCTTTTAACTCATCAAATTTTTCCCTAGCTTCTTTAGTTATTGAGTTGTCCTCCTCTTTGTTAGCAACAGCCACCAATTCCTCTAAGTCAACAATTTGTTTCTCTAAATCATTCCATTTCTTAACTTCTTTATCAAGTTCCTCTACTTCTTGGCTTAAAATCACTGCCTTCTCACGATTGTTCCAAAAACTAGGTTCGTTCATTTTAATCTTTTTAGCATTGCTTTCTTGTCTTTTTCCTTCAATATCTAAT